>NZ_JBCDMW010000012.1:0-43016 GCF_038433155.1 Luteococcus sp. H101 | reverse complement strand
CCCCCCCCCCCCCCCCCCCCCCCCCCCCCCCCCCCCCCCCCCCCCCCCCCCCCCCCCCCCCCCCCCCCCCCCCCCCCCCCCCCCCCCCCCCCCCCCCCCCCCCCCCCCGATCCTCTCCAGGAGGTCCCAAGAGCTGACCCAGCCACGGTCCCCGAGCTTGTCGAGGGGTCCCTTTGCGGGGTCCCGGCTCGTCGTCGGTCCGGCAGTCTCTGGCGCTGCGTCTCGTCGACGCTCGCTCGCTCGCGTCTCCTCGCGGAACCGCGCTGCGAGACTCCCGGGCCCGACGGCGATCCTCTGCAGAAAGCCCCCAGTCTGACCCAACCACGGTCCCCGAGCTTGTCGAGGGGTTCTGCGTCCGCCTCGCGCAGCGGGGCGGTGCTCGTGCTCGGCACGGGTCTTCCCGTCGACGCGGTGGTGCACCATAGTGGGCACATGAGCGCCCATCACGAGCACGCGTCCATGCCCAGCCCCATCCACACCCACACGCACGACGGGCACACCCACACCCACATCGGGGAACAGGTGGTGCCCGACGGGCCCGAGGTGCGCCTCCACCTCAGCGGCACCCTGCTCCCGTCGGGGGAGAAGACCGACCTGTGGGTGCACGACGGGGTGGTCACCTTCGAGCGGATCGACGACGCCATCACCGTGGCCACTGACTGCTGGATCATGCCCGGCCTGGTGGACGCCCACTGCCACATCGGGCTGGACGAGCACGGCGCGGTGCCCGCCGACGAAGCCGAGGAACAGGCCGTGACGGATCGCGACGCCGGCACCCTGCTGATCCGCGATGCCGGCAGCCCCTCGGACACCCGGTGGATCGACGAGCGCGAGGACCTGCCCGAGGTGATCCGGGCCGGCCGGCACATCGCCCGGCCCAAGCGCTACATCCGCAACTACGCCGACGAGGTGGAGCCGGAGGACCTGGTGGACACCGTGGAGAAGCAGGCCCGGGCCGGAGACGGCTGGGTCAAGTTGGTGGGCGACTGGATCGACCGGGACAAGGGAGACCTCGCGCCGCTGTGGCCGGTGGAGGTGGCCCGGGAGGCGATCGAGCGGGCCCACCAGGTGGGCGCCCGGGTCACGGCGCACTGCTTCGGCGAGGAGTCGGTGGCCGAGCTGGTGGCGGCCGGGATCGACGGGATCGAGCACGGCACCGGGATGAGCGAGGACGTCATCGACCAGATGGCCGAACGCCAGGTGGCGCTGGTGCCCACCCTGGTCAACCTGGAGAACTTCTACGACATCGCGGCTGGGGGCGAGGCCAAGTTCCCGCAGTACGCCAAGCACATGCGGGAGCTCTACGACACCCGCCTGGACCGCTTCCGCAAGGCCCACGAGGCCGGGGTGCCGATCTATGCCGGCACCGACGCCGGGGGAGTGATGCCGCACGGCATCCTGGGGCAGGAGATCGAGCTGCTCGGCCAGGTGGGTGGGCCGGACTTTGCCCTGGGGGCGGCGTCCTGGCGGGCGCGCGACTGGCTGGGCCGGCCCTGCCTGGCCGAGGGGGCCCGGGCCGACCTGGTGGTCTTCACCGAGGATCCGCGGACCAATCTGGGGATTGCCCGGCACCCGCACCTGGTGGTGCTGCGGGGCCGGATCGTGAAGCAGGCCGCCGGATCCTGAGGCCGGGGAGCCGACGGGGCGCCGGAATGGCTCCGCCGCCCAGAATCTGGCAGAATGGGCCGAGCGTCTGTGTCGTTGGCGCCCTCTAACCCCGGCGACGCGGATTCATCCGACCCCACGAGGCCTGCCCCACAAGCCTTGGAAGGGTCACCCGCCTGGTTCCGGGGCTGTCCCGGGCCATTTCCAACAGGAGAACCACACACGTGGCAACCAAGATTCGTCTGAAGCGTCTGGGCAAGATCCGCTCCCCGCACTACCGCATCGTCGTGATCGATTCGCGCTCCAAGCGCGACGGCAAGGCGATCGAGGAGATCGGTCAGTACCACCCGAAGAATGACCCGTCGGTGATCCAGGTCAACTCCGAGCGCGTCCAGTACTGGCTCGGCGTCGGCGCGCAGCCCACCGAGGCTGTCGTCGCCATCCTGAAGCGCACCGGTGACTGGCAGCAGTTCTCCGGCGACAAGACCCCCGCCGGGGTCGACCCGCAGCCGGAGAAGGCCGACAAGCTGGAGCGCTTCAATGCCGCTCTGGCCGAGGCTGACGACGCGCCGAAGGCCGAGGCCATCAGCAAGAAGGCCGCCAAGTCCGAGGACGCCCCGGCCGAGACCGCCGAGGCCACCGAGGATGACGCCGCCGAGAAGCCCGTCGAGGAGTCCGCCGAGGCTCCGGCCGAGGGTGCGGCCGACGCGTCCACCGAGGCCTGATCATGCTGGCCGACGCCCTGGAGCACCTGGTGCGTGGCATCGTCACGAATCCGGACGACGTCGTCGTCAAGGACAAGGACCTGCGCCGCGGCCGGATGCTCGAGGTCCGGGTGAACCCCACCGACATCGGCAAGGTGATCGGCCGTCAGGGTCGCACCGCCTCGGCGCTGCGCACCGTGGTGGCCGCCCTGGCCGGCCGGGAGCAGGTGCGCGTCGACTTCGTCGACGTGGACCGTCGCGGCGGTGGCCGCGGCTTCCGCCGCTGAAGCAGTAGATTTGCGCCGAGCGCCCCGCACCAGACGGTGCGGGGCGCTCGGTTTCTCCCGCACGAGTTCTACCCGCACGAGAAAGCAGGGCCAGATGGCAGAGCAGGTTGAGGTGGTGGTGGGCAGCATCGGCCGCGCCCACGGGATCCGCGGGGATGTGGCCGTGGACCTGCGCACCGACGAGCCCGAGCGGCGCTTCGCGCCCGGCTCCGTGCTACGGGTGGAGGGCACGCGTCGTACCCTCACCGTGGAGACGGCCCGCTGGCACTCCGGGCGCCTGCTGGTGCACTTCGCGGAACTGCCGGACCGCACCGCCGTCGAGCAGGCCCGGGGCCAGGTGCTGGTGACCGACATCGACGCCGACGAGCTGCCCAGCGACGAGGACGAGTACTACGACCGGCAGTTGGTGGGCCTGATGGCCCTGGCCGCCGACGGCAGTCAGGTCGGCCGGGTGAGCCAGGTGGTGCACCTGCCCGCCCAGGACCTGCTGGCGATCGCGACCGAGCGAGGGGAACGGCTGGTGCCCTTCGTCAGCGAGCTGGTGCCCGGCGTTGACCTGGCGGCCGGCACCGTCCAATTGGCCGACGTGCCCGGGCTGCTGGACGACGAGGGCGCCGAGGTGGCCGAGTGAGCCCCGAGCGCCCCCGGATGCAGCTGGACGTCGTCTCCATCTTCCCCGAGTACTTCGCCCCGCTCAGCCTGTCCCTGGTGGGCAAGGCGATCGAGAAGGGCCTCCTGCAGGCGCGGGTGCATGACCTGCGGCAGTGGACCCATGACCGGCACAACACCGTCGACGACACCCCCTATGGCGGTGGTGCCGGGATGGTGATGAAGCCCGAGCCGTGGGGGGAGTGCTTCGACGCGCTGCTCGACGGGCTGGAGCAGCCGCCCACCCTGGTGGTGCCCACCCCGTCCGGGATCCCCTTCAGCCAGCCGATCGCCTATGAGCTGAGCGAGCAGCCGCACCTGCTGTTCGCCTGCGGCCGCTATGAGGGGATCGACCGCCGGGTGATGGAGCACGCCGCCACCCGGATGGAGGTCCGGGAGCTGAGCCTGGGCGACTATGTCCTCAATGGGGGCGAGGTGGCCACCCTGGCCATGATCGAGGCCATCGTCCGGCTGATCCCCGGCGTGATCGGAAACCCGGAATCCCTGACCGAGGAATCGCATTCCGACGGGCAGGACCACCTGCTGGAATACCCGGTCTACACCAAGCCGCCGAGCTGGCGTGGGCTGGACGTACCGGAGGTCCTGTTCAGCGGTCACCACGCCCGGATCGCGGCCTGGCGACGGGAGCAGGCCGTCGAGCTCACCCGCCTGCGACGGCCGGACATCTTGGCCTAATTACGGCCCAATTATCTTTCCTAAATAGCGCCTTTCAGGGGTCTTCGCCCAAGTCAGCGTGGGATTGATAACAATTCAAAGATTTTCGGCCGACATATGGCACCCCGGGTCCCACTTCGGATCGGGATTGTCTAGGGTGAGCCTGTGGCGACAACTCTTACCAACCATCAGAGAGCAGCCCGATCCACAGTGGCGATGAAGGCCCTCATGGCCGTCACCGGTCTGTGTCTGATCGGCTTCCTGCTCATGCACATGTTCGGCAACACCAAGTTGCTGCTTCCCGACAACGGCGCCGAGTTCAACGAGTACTCGCACTACCTGCGCCGCTTCCTGTACCCGATCGTGCCCCCGATGTGGTTCCTGTGGGCCTTCCGGATCTTCCTGCTGGCCTGCATCGTGCTGCACATGTGGTCGGCCGCGAAGCTGACCGGCCGCAAGAGCAAGAACGTCGGTGGCGCCCGCTACTCCAACAAGAAGAACATGGAGCCCTCCTTCGCGGCGCGTTCCATGATCTGGAGTGGCATCATCCTGGTGCTCGGCCTGGTCATGCACCTGCTGCACTACACCGCCCAGGTGTTGCGCCCCGGCTATGCCGACGGTGTCAAGGACCTGGAGCCCTACGCCCGCGTGGTGGCCGGCTTCGGTGAGTGGTGGGTCGTGCTGGCCTACCTGGTCTTCATGGCCGCCGTCTGCCTGCACATCTTCCACGGCTGCGCGAGCGCCTTCATCACCCTGGGTGCCAATGTGAGCGCCGGCTCCCGCAAGCTGCTGAAGAGCCTCTCGGCGATCATCGCCGGCCTGCTGTTCATCGGCTTCATGATCCCGCCGGTGATGATCCTGACTGGAGTGATTGGACGATGAGCGAGAACCAGTTCAACGGGGCCACCGCGGCTCCGGCCCGGGCCACCGCCGAGGTGGACGCTGCTGACTACTGGGTGGTCGGCCACGACATCGAGGACACCAAGGCCCCCAAGGACCTGCCGATCGACAAGATCTGGGAGACCCGCAAGTTCACCGCGAAGCTGGTCAACCCGGCCAACCGTCGCAAGCTGAAGGTGATCATCGTGGGCACCGGCCTGGCTGGCGGCGCCGCTGCCGCCACGCTGGGCGAGGCCGGCTACCACGTCGAGAACTTCTGCTACCAGGACAGCCCCCGTCGGGCCCACTCCATTGCGGCCCAGGGCGGCATCAACGCGGCCAAGAACTACCGCAATGACAACGACTCGGTCTACCGGCTGTTCTACGACACGGTCAAGGGCGGCGACTACCGCGCCCGCGAGACCAATGTCTACCGCCTGGCCGAGGTCAGCAAGAACATCATCGACCAGTGCGTCGCCCAGGGTGTTCCCTTCGCCCGCGAGTACGGCGGTCTGCTGGACACCCGCTCCTTCGGCGGCGTGCAGGTGCAGCGCACCTTCTACGCCCGCGGCCAGACCGGTCAGCAGCTGCTGATCGGCGCCTACCAGGCGCTGGAGCGCCAGGTGGCCGCCGGCACCGTGAAGATGCACACCCGGCACGAGATGATCGAGCTGATCGTCAAGGACGACGTTGCCCGCGGCATCGTCACCCGTGACATGGTCACCGGCAAGATCGAGGCCTGGACCGCCGACGCCGTGGTGCTGGCCACCGGCGGCTACGGCAACGTCTTCTTCCTGTCCACCAATGCGATGGGCTGCAATGTGACCGCCGGCTGGCGGGCACACCGCAAGGGCGCCTACTTCGGCAACCCCTGCTACACGCAGATCCACCCCACCTGCATCCCGGTGCACGGCGAGTCCCAGTCGAAGCTGACCCTGATGTCCGAGTCGCTGCGCAATGACGGCCGGATCTGGGTGCCCAAGCGGGCCGAGGACTGCGACAAGGATCCCCGTCAGATCCCCGAGGAGGACCGCGACTACTACCTGGAGCGGATCTACCCGTCCTTCGGCAATCTGGTGCCGCGTGACATCGCGTCGCGTCAGGCCAAGAACATGTGCGACGAGGGTCGCGGCGTGGGCCCGGCGGTCAAGGAGATCGATCCGGACACCGGCCAGGAGCGGATGGTGCGCCGCGGCGTCTACCTGGACTTCTCCGACGCCATCGCGCGGATGGGCCAGAAGACCGTCGAAGCCAAGTACGGCAACCTGTTCGACATGTACAAGCAGATCACCGCGGAGAATCCCTACGAGACTCCGATGCGGATCTACCCGGCCGTGCACTACACCATGGGTGGCGTGTGGGTCGACTACGACCTGATGACCTCCATCACCGGTCTGTACTGCACGGGCGAGGCCAACTTCTCCGACCACGGCGCCAACCGCCTCGGCGCCTCGGCGCTGATGCAGGGCCTGTCCGACGGCTACTTCGTGCTGCCGAACGTGATCAACGACTACCTGGCCGACGCGGCCAAGCACGGTCGGATCGCCGACGACGACCCGGCCGTCCTGGACGCCGTCAAGGAGGCCACGGACCGGATCAACACCCTGTTGAGCATCAACGGTTCCCGCACGGTTGACTCGATCCACAAGGAACTGGGTCAGATCATGTGGGAGTACTGCGGCATGGATCGTCGGGAGGAGGGCCTCAAGACCGCGATCGCCAAGATCCGTGAGCTCAAGAAGGTCTTCTGGACCGACATGAAGGTCACCGGTGTCAACGAGGACTTCAACCAGACCCTCGAGCGCGCCGGCCGACTGGCCGACTTCCTGGAGCTGGGCGAACTGATGTGCATCGACGCCCTGCACCGCCGCGAGTCCTGTGGTGGTCACTTCCGCGGCGAGAGCCAGACGGAAGAGGGCGAGGCGCTGCGCCACGACGACCAGTACGCCTATGTGGCGGCCTGGGAGTTCGGCGGCGACGGCGGCAAGCCGATCCTGCACAAGGAACCCCTGGTCTACAAGGCGATCGAGCTCAAGCAGAGGAGCTACAAGTGAAGGTCACACTTCGAATCTGGCGTCAGGCGAATGCCAACGCCAAGGGCCAGATGGTCACCTACCCTCTTGACGGCGTCAGCGAGGACATGTCCTTCCTCGAGATGCTCGACCTCCTCAATGAGGAGCTCACTCTCAAGGGCGAGGAACCAGTCGCCTTCGATCACGACTGCCGTGAGGGCATCTGTGGCATGTGTGGTGTCGTGATCAACGGCATCGCGCACGGCGGCCAGCACACCACCACCTGCCAGCTGCACATGCGGTCCTTCGCGGACGGCGCGGTCATTGACATCGAGCCCTGGAAGGCCGGCGCATTCCCGGTCATCAAGGACCTGGTCGTGGATCGCAATGCCTTCGACCGGATCATCCAGGCCGGCGGTTACATCTCGGTGAACACGGGCGCGGCCCCGGATGCCCACGCCACCCCCGCACCCAAGCGCGAGGCGGACAAGGCCTTCGACAACGCCACCTGCATCGGCTGTGGCGCCTGCGTCGCGGCCTGCCCGAATGGCTCGGCCATGCTGTTCACCTCTGCCAAGATCACCCACCTGGCCATGCTCCCGCAGGGCCAGCCCGAGCGGTACAGCCGCGTCAAGGGCATGGTGGCGCAGCACGACGAAGAGGGCTTCGGCGGCTGCACCAACATCGGTGAGTGCGCCCAGGTCTGCCCGAAGGGCATTCCGCTGGAGAGCATCAGCCAGCTGAACCGGGACCTGATCAAGTCGCTGTTCAAGGGCGACGGCAAGTAGTCCCAGCACCCAGCACGAAGACCGGGCCGGTCGGGAGCAATCCCGACCGGCCCGGTCCGTTTCGTGTCCCCGGGGTTTCCCGTGACTTCGTGTCCCCTGAGGGTTCCCGCGACGGGGTTGGTCAGGGGAGCAACGTGTCGGCCCAGCTCTGGGCGTGCGCGATACCCGGGTAGATGGCACCTACCGGCCCGCCGGCGGCGGTGTCCCAGTTGTTGTCGCTGCCCTGCACGGTGTAGACCACCCACTCCAGCCGGTTGGCGGCCTGGATCACGGTGGCCTCCTCGAAGACGCCGGTGCCACCCTCCACGGCGTGCGAGACCTGGCGGAAGCTGGCCCCGTCCACCGGGTCCACCAGCTGGCCGGCCCGGCCGGACAGCGGGATGGTGAAGGCGCCGGTCTGCTTGGCATCCGGCTTGCCAGCGGCCTGCAAGCGCGCGGCGCAACCGGTGTACCAGCCGCGCAGCACCCGTCGGGCCGCGACGGCCTGCTCGGCGGTGTCATAGCCAAAGACCACGGCGTAGGCGCTGGTGCTGCCGTCGGAGCTGGTGAAGTGGCGCACCGTCAGGTTCTTGTGGGCCAGGTCCTTGATGTCCACCTGGCACATGCTGAACGGCTCCTGCGGCAGCTCGGTGGCCTCGACGTCCTGGCGCAGCTCGCCCCGGCTGCCCCGGGAGAGGTCGGCGGCCGTCGGCAGGTCCTGCCCGGTTGGGGCCGGTGCGGTGGCCGGCAGGGATGAGGCGGCCGGCTGCGGGCTGCTGGGGGCCGCGCCGCTGGCCGACGGGGTGCTGGTCACCGTGGTGGTGACCGTGGCCGTCGGGGTGGCGGTGCTGGCCGGCATGGAGCTGGCTGCCGGGCTGGGCTGGTTGGCAGTGGGGCTCGCGCTCGGCGTGGCCGGGCCCGAACTGGCCGGGGCCGTGGCCTGGCTGGGGCGGCTGGTGGGCAATTGCACTCGGGTGGGGGAGGGGGAACCCGCGGGGTCGATCGTCGCCTGCTTGGCGCTCAGCGGCCCACCGGTCAGGCTGAAGGCGGAGGCCGCGGCCAGGACGCCAATGCCCAGGGTGCCGACGGCGATCCCGGTGCGGCGCCTGGTACGGCGCTGGTCTCCGCGACGGCGGATCTCGGCCGGGCTGGGGACGGTCAGCAGGTCGTCGGTCTCACGGGTGAGATCGCGAAAGAGCGCGTCGGCGCGCGCGTCGAAGTCGTCGGCGTGGGGTGGCCGAGCAGTCATGGCGCACCTCCTGTCCTGTGGTCATTCCCCCGGGCGGTTCGGCGGCGCTGGGGTGGTGCCGCAGGCCCGGTCATCATGTCTACGCCCCACGGACGCCCGTGGTTGCATGAATTCTCGGCTTTTTCTCCTGACTCAGCCAAGCCGGGTGTCCTCGGGATCGCCCAAGGCCTTGGCCAGGGCCGCCCGTCCCCGGGAGAGTCGCGCCTTCACCGTACCGGTTGGCGCGCCGAGCTCGGCGGCAATGTCATTGACGCCCATGTCACATAGGTGGTGCAGCACAATCACCCGTCGCTGTTCCTCGGGCAGGGTGGCCAGCGCACGCTCCAGGGCGACGCGGGTGGGGCTCGGCTCCTGGCCGGGCCGCATCTCCACCGCCCGGTCCGGTTGCCGGAAGGCGCGCCGGGCCTTGCGCCAGCGGCTGACCGCCAGCCGGTAGGCGACGGTGCGTACCCACGCCTCCGGGGATTCGCTCTGGTCCAGCTGTGTGCGCTTGTCCCAGGCCCGGACGAAGGCCTCCTGGGTGCAGTCCTGGGCCTCGGCCAGATTGCCGCACATGGCGTAGATCTGATTGACGACGCGGGAGAAGGAGGCGGTGTAGAAGGCGTCGAAGGCCTCTTGGTCCACGATCCCTCCTCCGCTGGGTTGTCCGGCATCCGGCGACTGGTCGAATGCCCAGTCATCAGGCAGTCTTTCGCGTCGACGGGTCGAATGCCAGCCGGGGAGGTGGGGATTTCTCCCCATGGGCCTCCATGTGGAAGAATGTCCAGCTGTTGCTCTACGTCGTCCGGCTCCTGCCACAGGGGGATCGCCCGGAGGCGCGGAGACCCATGACCAAGACATCAGCAGGGTGGCCTGTGGCACCGGCGAGGAAGAGAACATGAGCAAGCTCATCCAGGAGATCGACAAGGCCTCCCTCCGCGACGACATCCCCGACTTCCGGGCGGGTGACACCGTCAAGGTGCACGTCAAGGTGGTCGAGGGCAACCGGTCCCGCGTCCAGGTCTTTGCCGGCGTCGTGATCGCCCGCAATGCCGGTGGCATCCAGGAGGCCTTCACCGTCCGCAAGGTCAGCTTCGGCACCGGCGTGGAGCGCACCTTCCCGCTGCACTCCCCGATCATCGACAAGATCGAGGTCGAGCGTCGTGGCGATGTCCGCCGCGCCAAGCTGTACTACCTGCGTGGCCTGCACGGCAAGGCTGCCAAGATCAAGGAGAAGCGCGCCTGAGCCTGCGCTCACGCACGTCGCATCAGGGTCCGCTGCTTCGGCAGCGGGCCCTGTCGCCTTTTCCGGAGCCCCTGGCGGGCACCTACAATGTCCCCAGCCGACGCATGGCGCGCACGGCACCGTGTGGAAGGTGAACCCTTGAGCAAGCAGGCCCCCGACGAGCAGCCCGTCGACGAGGTGCAGACCCCCCGCAGCGCCGGCGCGCGGATCCGGTCCGCGCTGACCGAGCTGGTGGTGATCGTGGTGGGCGCCCTGGTGATCTCGGCCGTGCTGCGCGCCTTCGTCGGGCAGCTGTTCATCATCCCGTCGGGCTCCATGCAGAACACGCTGGACCTGGGGGACCGGGTGGTGGTCTCCAAGCTGACCGACTTCAACCGCGGCGACATCGTGGTCTTCGAGGACCCGGACAACTGGATCACCGAGCGGCCGAAGGAGCGTTCGGCCGTGGGGAAGGTGGCCGAGAAGGTTGGCGTGCTGCCCTCCACCAGCACCAATCACCTGGTCAAGCGGGTGATCGGGATGCCGGGTGACCGGGTGAAGTGCTGCGACGCGCAGGGCCGGATCAGCGTGAACGGGCAGCCCCTGGACGAGACGGCCTACCTGTTCACCGACGAGGCGGGCCAGCAGGTGCGCCCGTCGGAGCAGACCTTCGAGGTGGTGGTGCCCAAGGACCGGATCTTCGTGCTGGGTGACCACCGCAATGCCTCCGGTGACTCCCGGATCCACCTGGACGAGGGCACCCCCAAGGGGATGCGCGCCTTCGTGCCCACCAGCAGGGTGGTGGGACCGGTGGTGGCCATCGCCGCCCCCGTCAGCCGGTGGACCACCTTCTCCACCCCCCAGACCTTCGCCTCCGTGCCCGCCGCGAGCCAGCCGGCGCCGGACAACCCCACCGTGAAGATCGGTGGCTGACCGGGCGTGATCCGGCCGGGCAAGGGAATCTACGGCTACGAGCGAGCCCTGGCGCGGGCCGGGCTGGCGCCGGTGGCCGGTGCCGACGAGGCGGGGCGCGGAGCCTGCGCCGGCCCGCTGGTGGCCGCCGCGGTCATCCTGGCCGACACGCCGGCCCGGCGGATCACCGGGCTGGCCGATTCCAAGCTGCTCACCGCGCGGGCCCGGGAGCGCGTCTACGACGAGGTGATGGCCAAGGCGGTCAGCGTCGCCTGGGTGCGGATCGAGCCCGACGAGTGCGACGCACTGGGGATGCACGAGGCCGACATCCAGGGCCTGCGGCGGGCCTTGCTGCGGCTCTCCGAGCCCGCCTCCTATGTGCTCACCGACGGCTTTCCGGTGGACGGCCTGGGCATCCCCGGGCTGGCCGTCTGGAAGGGGGACCGGGTGGCGGCCTGCGTCGCCGCCGCCTCCGTGGTGGCCAAGGTCACCCGGGACCGGATCATGACCGACTATGCCGAGACCTACCCGGACTACGCCTTCGAGGTGCACAAGGGGTACACCACCAAGCTCCACCAGGAGAGGCTGGCCCAGCATGGCCCGTGCGAGATCCATCGGCTGCGCTTCGCCAACGTCGCGCGCGCTAGAGTTGCACCACCATGAGCGCCGAAGACCTTGAGCAGTACGAGAGCAAGCTGGAACTCGACCTGTACCGCGAGTACAAGGACGTGGTCGGGATCTTCACCTATGCCGTCGAGACGGAGCGGCGCTTCTACCTGTGCAATGCGGTGGACCTGAAGGTCCGTACCGAGGGTGGCGACGTCTACTACGAGGTCAGCATGGGCGACGCCTGGGTCTGGGACATGTACCGGCCGGCGCGCTTCGTGAAGTCGGCCAAGGTGCTCACCTTCCGCGACGTGTCGATCGAGGAGATTGCCCACTCCGACCTGCAGGTTCCCGACGACCAGGACTGAGGCTCCGGCCTGCCCCCGGGGCTGATGCCCCGGTTTTCCACAGCCCCAGTGGGTCAATTGTTCCTGTGGATGGCTGACGCAAAACGGCCCCTCTTGCAAAGACTGTTTGCGGAGGTGGTTTGGGAATGGACGAGCGGACACCCACGCACAGCCGGGACCAGCAGCTGGGCCGGTTGGGGGAAGACCTGGCGGATGCCCATCTGCGCACGCTGGGCTGGGAGATCGTCGGGCGCAACTGGCGGTGCAGCGACGGCGAACTGGACATCATCGCCCGGGAACCCTTGCCCCGGGGACGCACGGCGCTGGTCTTCGTCGAGGTGAAGTACCGCTCCGGGTTGGGCTTCGGCGACCCACTGGAGGCGCTCACCCGGGCCAAGGTGGCGCGGCTCTGCGGGCTGGCCCAGCTCTGGCTGCGGGAGCAGCACGACGCCGGGATGGAGCCCTGGGCCGACGAGATCCGGCTGGATGCCGTCGGTGTGCTGCGGCAGCCCGGGGGTTCGCACCGGATCACCCACGCCCGCGGGATCACCCGATGACCGCCGCGGCCGCCTGGTCCGTCGCGCTGGTGGGGATGGAGGGCACCATGATCGAGGTGGAGGCCGCCATCGGCAATGGCCTGCCCAAGACAGTGCTGGTGGGTCTGCCGGACACGGCACTGTACGAGGCCCGCGACCGGTGCCATGCCGCGGTGAGCAGCGCCGGGATCGCCTGGCCCAGCCAGCTGCTGACCATCAACCTGTCCCCGGCCACCCTGCCCAAGGGCGGCAGCCACTATGACCTGGCGATCGTCACCGCGGTGCTGGCCGCGGCCGGCATGGTCCCCCGGGAGCGCGCCGCCCGGGTGGTGCTGATGGGGGAGTTGGGGCTGGACGGCCGGGTGCGGCCGGTGCGGGGCATCCTGCCGGGGCTGTTGGCGGCGCAGGATGCCGGCTTCGACGCGGCCGTGGTGCCGGCCAGCCAGGTGGGGGAGGCCTCCCTGGCCGACGGCATGACCATCTGGGGCGTGCGCTGCCTGACCGACATGGTGGAGGTCCTGCACGGGCGGCCCGTGGCCCTGCCAGCCCCGCAGGAGGCGCGTGCGGCGGAGCCGGGGCATCGGGTGGACCTGGCCGACGTGGTGGGCCAGGAGGACGCCAAGTACGCCCTGGAGGTGGCCGCCGCGGGCCGTCACCACCTCTTCCTCAGCGGGCCGCCGGGGGTGGGCAAGACGATGCTGGCCGAACGGCTGCCGGGGCTGCTGCCGCCGTTGAGCCGGGCGGAGTCCCTGGAGGTCTCGGCCATCCATTCGATGGCCGGGCATGACCTCAACCACGGTCTGGTGAGCGAGCCGCCCTTCGCGGACCCGCACCACAGCGCGACATTGGCCTCGTTGATCGGCTCTGGGGTGCGGGTGCCGCGGCCGGGCGCGGTCTCCCTGGCCCACCGGGGTGTGCTCTTCCTGGACGAGGCGCCGCAGTTCGGCGCCACCAAGCTGGACGCCCTGCGGACTCCGCTGGAGTCGGGGTGGGTGCGGATTGACCGGGCCCAGGTCCAGGCCCGGTTCCCGGCCCGCTTCCAGCTGGTCCTGGCCGCCAACCCGTGCCCCTGCGGCAACCACGGCACCGCCGGAGCCGTCTGCACCTGCGCCCCTATGCAGGTGCGGCGCTATGTGGAGCGGCTCAGCGGGCCGATCCTGGACCGGATGGACCTGACCGAGAACCTGGTGCCGGTGCGCCGCGCCTACCTGGCGGCGGCGGTCGGGCAGCGGACCACCACGGCAGAAGTGATGGAACGCGTGGTACAGGCCCGGGAACGGCAGGCACATCGGCTGCGGGGCACGCCCTGGCTGACCAATGGCGAGGTGCCGGGCCCCTACCTGCGGGGCAGCCTGCCCACCGCCCAGGGCCTGGACCTGCTGGACAGGGCGCTGGTCACGGGGCTGCTGAGCTCCCGCGGTGCGGACAAGGTGATGCGGGTGGCCTGGACCATCGCGGATCTGGAGGGGCACGCCACCGTGCTCCGGGATGACATGCATGCGGCGCTGCAGATGCGTCGGGGAAGAGCGGGGGAGGCGGCATGAACACCGGGTGGACTGAGGAACGGCTGGCCCGCGCCGGGCTGACGATGGCCTGCGAGGCCGGGGCCTGGCAGCTGGCGGACCGGGTCCGGGAGCACGGTGCCGCGGAGGTCTGGGAAACCCTGCGCACCGGCGCCCTGGAGGGCCGGTGGGCAACCCGGGCCCGTCAACTGGACCTGCCCGCGGAACTGGCGCTCGCCCAGCGGCATGGGGTGCGCTTCATCATTCCCGGCGACGACGAGTGGCCCGCGGCGCTCGACGTCCTGGACGGGGTCCAGCACCAGGGTCTGGGTGGGATGCCGCATGGCCTGTGGCTGCGGGGGCCGGGAAACCTGGCCCGGTGGTGCGAACGGGCGGTGGCCATCGTCGGCTCGCGGGCCAGCACCCAGTACGGGGACCACGTGGCCACCGATCTGGCGATGGGGCTGGCGGAGGCGGGGCAGGGGCATGCGCCCTGGACCATCGTCTCCGGCGGTGCCCACGGGATCGACGGCAGTGCCCACCGCGGCGCCATCGCCGCACCGGGCCGCACCGTCGCGGTACTGGCCTGCGGTCTGGACGAGCCCTATCCGCGGGGCAACCAGGTGCTCTTCGACAAGCTGGCCGCCGAGCAGCTGCTGGTCAGCGAGGTGCCCTGTGGGCTGCGTCCCACCCGGGTGGCCTTCCTGGCCCGCAACCGGTTGATCGCCGCCCTGGCCGGCGGCAGCATCGTGGTGGAGGCCGCGGCGCGCTCCGGCGCCAACAACACCGCCTCCTGGGCCAATGCCTGCCGACGGGTGGTGATGGCGGTGCCGGGATCGGTCCGCTCGTCGCTGAGCGTTACCCCGCACCGCTTGGTGCGGGACGGCGAGGCCACCCTGGTCACCGACGTGAATGACGTCCTGGCGCTGGTGGAACCGCTGGTCAGCGCCCCGATGTTGCCCGTCGGCGGGCCGCGACGGCCGCTGGATGACCTGGAGCCGGACCTGCTCCAGGTGCGCGAAGCCCTGCCGGCCCGGGACGGGATCAGCGCCGGTCAGGTGGCGCGGCTCACCGGCCTGGGGATGGCCACGGTGCTGGCCCGGCTCTCCCGGCTGGAGGAGGCCGGGCTGGCCCGTCGCGACGAATTGGGCTGTTGGCGGATTGCCACGCCACGCAACCGGGTGGCGTGAGCATGATGGCTACCCTGAAGGTCCGGGAGTTCTCCCGGCACAGACGGTTGACCAGCAGACGGAGGATGCCATGCAGGTGTACGCCAGGCCCGGGTGGAAGATGGCGCGGCAGCTGACCGGAGACCTGTTCGTCCTCGGCTCGGTGGTCTGCTGGGCGCTGGGTGCCCGGTTGCTGGCGCACGCCGTGGAGAAGCTGGCCGTGCCGGCCCGGCAGACGGGTAACGCGGCACACTCCATGTCGGAGCAGATGCGCCAGGCCGAGGAGCGGATCGGCCAACTGCCCGGGCTGGGCGACAACCTGGGGGACCCGTTTGGATCAATGGCCGGCGGGCTGCAGCAGATCAGCGAGCAGAGCGCCGCCCAGGTGGACCTGGTGCACCGGTTGGCGCTGGTCAGCGGCTGGTTGGTCTTCCTGCTGCCCACCCTGACCATCCTGGCGCTGTGGCTGCCCCGGCGGATCCGCTTCATCCGGCAGGCCGCGGCCGCTCGGACCTTCATCGACGCCGACGCCGACCTGGACCTGTTCGCGCTGCGCGCCATGGCCAATGTGCCGATGGCCCAGCTGGCCCGGATCACCCCGGACCCGGTGGGCGAGTGGCGTCGCGGGAATGCGGCGGTGGTGCGCCAGCTGGCCGCCCTGGAACTGGAACGCACCGGCCTGGCCTTGCCAGAACCGGTGCGTCGCCGTCAGTAGGAGGGTCAGCGGACCAGACCCAGCGCGGAGACCTCGGGGAGCATCGGCACGTAACCGGACCAGGTGCCCTTGAGGTTCAGGTAGTTGTAGAGCGGTCCGGTGGCGCGGTTGCCCATCAGGTCCCACCGCCCGTCACCATTGAGGTCACCGATGGAGTACATCTGGGTGAAGCCGTGCCAGTTCTGGCCCACCTGACGGTAGCCCACCAGCACGCCGCTGCGGCTGCCGAAGTAGTCCAGCAGCTTGCCGTCCTGGGTGACGCCCAGGATGTCGGTCACGCCAGCGCTGCGGTAGTCCCCGAGGCTGGTCATGTGCACCACCTTGCCCCAGTTCTTGCCGATCTGCAGGGTGCGGATCACCTTGAGGTCCCGCCCCAGGCTGTAGCGCATCAGCCGCTGGTCCGCGGAGATGGCCACGATCTCGGGCAGCTTGTCGCCGTCCATGTCCGGCACCACATTGATCTGGCGCACCGTGGCCCAGCCATGACCCACCTGACGCATCGCGGTGTACTTGCCGTTGCCGCGGCCCTCCCAGGACCACAGGGTGCCGTCGGTGCGTCGGGCGATCAGCTCCTGGTAGCCGTCCCCGTTCAGGTCGGGGGTCTGGGAGATCCAGGTGAAGGGCGCGCCCGCGATGGTGCTGCCACCGCGGGCGGCACCGGAGGTGCGGTCGGCCTGGGTGGGGAACCAGGTGATGCTGCCGTCGCGGGCGACGCTGATCACGTCGGCCCGGCCATCGCCGTTGAGGTCGCCCTGCTTGCCGCTGCCCATGCTGCTCAGCGTCATGGTCACCGTGCCGTTGACGACGCTCAGGGTGCCGTTCTGGAAGCGCTGGGTGATGGTGGCGTTGTTGGCGGCGCTCATGGTGCTGGTGGCCGGCGCCGTCGGGTAGCCCAGGGTGGCGAACTGGGTGGGGTGGGAGCGCAGCCAGCTGTCGATCGCCCCGGTGGTCATCTGGGCGCCGGCCGAGCTGACGTGGATGGTGCCCTTCTGGAAGCGGGTGGAGCTGCCAGCATTGGCCATCACGGTCTTGGAGGTGGGCCAGCCCAGCTTCTGGAAGGAGCCCGACGCGCGGTACAGCGCGTCGGCGGAGCGGGTCACCCAGTAGGTGGACCCGCCCGGGGTCTGGAAGATGCCACCCTTGGTGAAGGTGGTGGTGCGGCCGCCATTCCAGGGCCGCTCCAGGATGTGGACCGGGCCGGCATCCGCCTCGCCGCCCTCGGCGATCCAGCGCTGGTAGATCGGGCTCTTCCAGTCACCCATCTTGGTGGCCACCTGCTTGCGCAGGGTCGGCATGTAGTTGGTGATGTTGGTGCCAGGGCAGTCGGTGCTCATCACGTCGCCGTGCCGGGAGATGCGGTTGATCCTCTTGCCGGCCAGCGTCAGGGTGCTCAACGGGTCGCGGTAGTTGCCGGCCAGCTTCCAGGCCAGCACGTCGGCCACCGAATTCATGGCGGCGGAGCTGGGGGCAACCTTGGTGGAGCTCATCATCACGCTCACGGCCACCGTGTCGGTGTTCCAGTTGGTGGCGTGGGCGCCGTGCACCGGGTTCTCGACGCCGCCGTGGCGGCCCTCGAAGATGGTGCCGTACTTGTCCACCAGGAAGTTGTAGCCGACGTCGCACCAACCGCGGTCCTTCACGTGGAAGGCGTAGATGCCGCGCAGGATGGAGGCGGACTGCTCGGCGGTGTAGTTGTTGGTGCCCTCGGTGTGGTGGACGAAACCCGCCTTGATGGTGGTGTCGATGGTGGCGTTCACGCAGTTGGAGCCGTTGTAGCGCAGCAGCGACTCGTTGGCGCCCCAGCCCGCCCGGGAGACGATCTTCGGCCGGGCGGGGGTGCCGGTGCTGTTCTGGGCCGCGGCGGACAGCTGTCGCCGGCTGGTGGTGGCGTCGCCGGGCTGGACCCGGGAGTCGATCAGGGAGACCTTGACCTGGCCGATGCTGCCCGGGGACAGGGGGCTGGTGAGCACCCGGACCTCCACGGCGGTGGAGGAGCCGAAGAAGCTGGCGCTGGTGCCCTGGCGACGCTGGGTGCTGCGGGCGTCGGTCTCCTGCTCGAAGTCCAGGGTCTGCCACTGCTGCCAGCCGGCCGCATTCCGGGCCCGGACCTGGACGGTGACCTCTCCCTTGAGCGAGCCCCAGGTCACACCGGCCATGGTGAAGGTGGCATTGGTGGCGCCCAGCTGGGCGATCACCCGCTGCTGGGCGCCGTTCACGGTCACGGTGCCGTTGGCGGCGGGGACGTCCACCTGCTTGGAGGAGGGGATCGGGTCCGCCTGCGGGGCCGCCGGGGCCGACGCCGGCGTCGGGGCAGCGATGGTTGGGGACGGTGCGGCGGCGAACAGGGAACCGATCAGGGCGGCGGTGGTCAGGCCGGTGGCAGCCATGGTGCGACGGGGGGTTCGCAAGGCAATCTCCAATTGTCAGGGGGTTGGATGGTGCGCTCCCGGTGGCGACCCCCCGGCCCGTCACGTCGGAAATGCACGGTCAGTAAACCCCACCCTGCGCCTGATCACCCACTCGTGGACATCGATTCTGAAAGAATCCTCCCGGTTTTCAGCTGGCGTTAAGAATCCGTTCTCCTCCGCGGTTCGGGCGCGGCCGGCTCGTCGACCGGAAAGGCCCGCGACGCAAAACATCCCGTCCGACACATTTCCTTGTCGGACGGGATTTCAGCTGGTGTCCGGAAGAGGACTTGAACCTCCACGACCTATAACGGTCACTAGCACCTCAAGCTAGCGCGTCTACCATTCCGCCACCCGGACAGGTGCGGCGCCGAACTGGTCAGCGACAGCAGTGAACAATAGCAGGCCCACCGGGCGCGACGCACATCCCGGGCCGGGCCGCCAGCCTCCGGGCAGTCGGCGTGGCATCATGGCGGAACGCGCAGGGCGGGAGGGCAGCATGGGCATCGAGGACCGGATCGGCTACATCGCCGCTCGTCAGGTGCGGATCGAGGAGGTCGACGGGCGCACCTTCGAGGTGCAGTCCATCACCCTGGCGCACACTGTGACCCGCAACCAGGTCCGCAAACTGCTCACCGAGGAGGCCGAATACGGCCACTGGGAGTTGCAACGGCTGCGTCGTTACCGGGACGGGTCCACGCAGGCCTGGCTGCGACGCAAGGTGATCAAGGTGCGCTCGACGCTGGCGCCGTCGGCCTGAGCTGGTTGGGGCCGCCGGTGACGTCGTCCAGCGCGGAGACGATCGGTTCGGGCAGCACCTGGTCCTCCACTGCCAAGTAGGGCTGCAACTGCTCCACGGTCCGGGCACCGAGCAGCGGCGCGGTCACCACGGGAGCATCACGAACCCACAGCAGGGCCACCTGTTCCGGGGTGAGGTCCAGTCCCTCGGCGGCCCGAACCACCGCGTCGGTGATGGCGCGGGACTTGGCCTCCAGGTAGGGCTGGACGAACCAGCCGAAGTGGTCGCTGGCGCCGCGGGAGCCGCGTGGGGTGCCCGTGCGGTACTTGCCGGTGAGCACGCCCCGGCCGATCGGGGACCAGGGGAACAGCCCCATCTGGTGGGCGCGCAGTGCGGGCAGCACCTCCAGCTCCGCGCGTCGGGCCAGCAGCGAGTACTCCACCTGCCCGCTGGTCAGCGGGGCCCTGCCGGGCACGGCCTGCTGCCAGGTGGCGGCCCTGGCCGTCTGCCAGCCGATGTAGTTGCACACGCCGACATAGCGGGCCATGCCGCTGCTGACCGCGTGGTCCAGCGCGGCCAGGGTCTCCTCCAGTGGCGCTTCCCCCCAGGCGTGGACCTGCCACAGGTCGACGTGGTCGGTGTGCAGCCGACGAAGACTCCCGGCGAGGTCGTCCAGCAGGGCGCCGCGGGAGACGTCGACGCTGCGCTTGCCGTGGCGCACGCCGAAGCCGCCCTTGGTGGCGATCACCAGCTCCTCGCGACGCAGGTCGGTGTGGATCAGCTTGCCCAGGATCTTCTCCGCGAGCCCGTGGCCGTAGGCAGGGGCGGTGTCCACCAGGTTGCCGCCGGCCTCCACGAAGGTGCGCACCAGGGCGCGGGCGTCGCTGGTGGAGGTGTCGCCACCCCAGGTCATCGTCCCCAGCCCCAGCCGGGAGACCGCCAGGCCGCTGCGGCCAACACGTCGGGTCTGCATGTCACCGAGACTATCCGCATAGGCTCGGGCCATGACCATCCTCCTGTTGGTGCGCCACGGCCGCAGCACCTCCAATGCCGCCGGCACGCTGGCCGGCCGGGCTCCCGGGATCGCGCTGGACCAGCAGGGCGAGTCGCAGGCGATGGGCGTCGGGGAGAGGCTGCGCGGCGTGCGGCTGGCGGCCGCGGTGCATTCGCCCCTGCAACGCTGCCGCCAGACCCTGGAACTGGCGCTGGCCAGCGGGGCGCTGGACGTGCCGGTCACCGAGGACGGCCGGTTCACCGAATGCGGCTACGGCGACTGGACCGGACGCAGCCTGGCCGAGCTGGCCGCCGAGCCGTTGTGGCGCCGGGTCCAGGCCGAACCCTCCCGGGTCAGGTTCCCCGACGGGGAGTCGATGGCCGAGATGGCCGAACGCATGGTGTCCGGCGTCGCGAACTGGAACCGTCGGCTCGGACAGGCCCAGCCCGACGGGGAGCCGGTCTGGCTGCTGGTGAGCCACGGCGACCCGATCAAGGCCCTGCTCTCCGACGCGCTGGGCCAGCGGCTGGACGACTTCCAGCGGATCGTGGTGGACCCGGCCTCGGTGAGCATCATCCACTACCCGTCCGATCAGCAACGGGCCGAGGGTCGGCCGCCGATGGTGCTGGCCATGAACACCACCGCCGGTCAGCTCAAGCACCGGCTGCCCGGCGCCCCGGCCGGCCCCGAGCTGGGCGGTGGCCTCGGGACCAGCGCCTAGACCCAGCACCTAGAGTGGAGCCATGCCGCGCATCACGCATCGCTTCGAGTTCCCCGACCGGTTCGTCGCGGGCACCGTGGGCCAACCCGGGCAGCGCACCTTCTTCGTTCAGGCCCGGGAGCGCAACCGGCTGGTCAGCGTGGTCTGTGAGAAGCAGCAGGTGGAGGTGCTGGCCGACCACCTGGAACGGATCCTGGACGAGCTGGCCAAGCTGACCGACGGCACCGCCCAGATCCCGCCGCAACGGGTGGCGGCGCGGGACCTGGACCCGCTGGACGCGCCGCTGGAGGAGGACTTCCGGGCGGGCACCATGACCATCGCCTGGGACGGGAAGCTGGAGGCCGTGCAGGTGGAACTGTTCAGCGTCGCCGACGACGAGGACCTGGACATTCCCGAGGAGGCCGGGCAGTACTTCGACGAGCTGGCGCAGGTGGCCAATGCCGCCGAGTGCCTGAGCGTCACCCTCAGTGCCGACCAGGCGCGGGACTTCACCGCCCGGGCGCGGGCCCTGGTGCACGCCGGACGGCCCGCCTGCCCCTTCTGCAGCCAGCCGATCAATCCCACCGGACACATCTGTCCCCGGGCCAACGGCTACCGCCGGCCACTGTTCCTGTGAGCATGCGGCTGCTGGGGCGGCTGGTGGAGGCCTCCAATGCCACCTTCCTGGCGGAGGAGGGTGACGGCGGCCACGTGGTCTACAAGCCGGTGGCCGGCGAGGCGCCGCTGTGGGACTTCCCGTCCGGCACCCTGGGCCGACGCGAGGTGGCCGCCTACGAGCTGAGCCGGGCCGCCGGTTTCGACGTCGTGCCGCCCACCCGCTGGGCCGACGACGCGCCACTGGGCCCAGGTTCGGTGCAGCGCTGGGTGGAGGCCGACGGGGATGACCTGGCGGCCCTGGTGCCGGTGGACCAGGTGCCCGACGGATGGTTCGGCGTCGTGCTGGGGCTGGACGACGAGGACCACGAGGTGGTGCTGGTGCACGCCGACCATCCCGGGCTGCGCCGGCTGGCGCTGTTCGACGTGGTGGCCAACAATGCCGACCGCAAGGCCGGTCACGTGATCCGGCGGGGCGACGGCGTGCTGGGCTGTGACCACGGGGTGAGCTTCCACGCCGAACCCAAGCTGCGCACCATCCTGTGGGGGTGGGCCGGTGAGCCACTGACCCCCGCGGAGACCGACCTGCTGCGCCGCACCGTCGAGGTGGCCGCTCAGGTGCTGGACCCGTGGCTCGGGGCCCGGGAGGCGGAGGCCTGCGAGCAGCGCGCCCTGGGCCTGCTGGCCGACGGGCACTTCCCGGAACCGGGAGATGCCTGGCCCGTCATCCCGTGGCCGCCGATCTGACCTCTCATCCCGGTCATTGCGTTCCGGGATCTTGCCGTCGGCCGCTACCTTTGGGGGCATGAAGGCATGGCCCGCACCCCAGATTCCGCAGTCCGACGTCGAGACCCCGGACGCCCCCCAGCGCCTGCAGGTGCACGACACCGCCCGCTCCCGGCTGGTGCCGGCCGGCCCCGCCGAGGGCACCGCGCGGCTCTACGTCTGCGGCATCACCCCCTATGACGCCACCCATCTGGGCCACGCCAACACCTACGTCGCCTTCGACCTGCTGAACCGCGTCTGGCGGGACCTGGGGCTGGCGGTGCAGTACGCGCAGAATGTCACCGACGTCGACGACCCGCTGCTGGAGCGGGCCGAGGCCACCGGGCAGGACTGGACCGAACTGGCCGAGGACCAGACCCAGCTCTTCCGCACCGACATGGAGGCGCTGCGGGTGATCCCGCCCGACGACTACATCGGCGCCGTCGAGTCCATCCCCGAGGTGGTCCGGCTGCTGGAGTCCATGAAGGACAGCGGCACCCTCTACCAGGTTGAGGATCCCGAGCACCCCGACTGGTACTTCCGGTGCGATCTGGCCCCCGGCTTCGGTCAGGTGGGCCGGCTGGGCGCCGACCAGATGGTGGCCAGGTTCACCGAGATGGGCGGAGACCCGCAGCGCCCCGGCAAGCAGCACCCGCTGGACTGTCTGGTCTGGCGGATGGAGCGCCCCGGCGAGCCCGCCTGGGACTCCTCGCTGGGACGCGGCCGGCCCGGTTGGCACATCGAGTGCACCGCGATCGCGCTGCAGCACCTGGGCGCGCACTTCGACGTCCAGGGCGGCGGCTCGGACCTGGCCTTCCCGCACCACGAGATGTGCGCCGCCGAGGGCACCGTCGCCACCGGCCAGCCCTTTGCCGAGGTCTACCTGCACTCCGGCATGGTGGCGCTCGACGGGGAGAAGATGAGCAAGTCCAAGGGCAATCTGGAGCTGGTCAGCCGGCTGCGCCAGCAGGGCCATGACCCGATGGCCATCCGGCTGGCGCTCCTGGGTCACCACTTCCGCAGCGACTGGGAGTGGACCGCCGCGGACCTGGCCGCGGCCGAAGAGCGGCTGGACCAGTGGCGCCGCGCCGTCGCGCTGTCGGCCGCGGTGGGCGTCGTCGACACCATCCAGGCGGCGCGCACGGCGCTGCGCACAAACCTGGACGCCCCGGCTGCCCTGCGGGAGATCGACGCCTGGGCCTCCCAGAGCCTGGCTGCTGGCCCTGACGGCCTGGATCCCCAGGCTCCCGCCCAGCTGGCCACCTTCGTCGACGCCGTGCTGGGCGTCGCCCTGACCTGACCCGGACAACCCCCGCCGCCACGGGCGTGTCCGCGGCGCAGGCACCGTGCGGGCAGCCCCAGCGCACCCGGATAGGGTGTGCATCGTGAGCAAGTCATTCGAGGAACTCTTCGCCCAGCTGACCGAGACCGCCCAGACCCGGCCGGCGGGCTCGGGCACCGTCAAGCGGCTGGATGCCGGTGTGCATGAGATCGGCAAGAAGATCGTCGAGGAGGCCGCGGAGGTCTGGATGGCCTCCGAGTTCCAGTCCCGGGAGGAGGCGGCCGAGGAGATGAGCCAACTGCTCTACCACGTGCAGGTGATGATGCTGGCTCTCGGCCTGGAGCTGGACGACCTCTACCGCTATCTCTGACCAACCCACCCCATCGGCAAGACCAAGGAGACACGTCCATGTCGCAGGAGCAGCTGCTCAAGATCGCGGTGCCCAACAAGGGGGCGCTGAGCGAGTCGGCCGCCCAGATGCTGCGCGAGGCCGGCTACCGGCAGCGCACCGACTCCAAGGAACTGGTCCTGGTGGACGAGGACAACCACGTCGAGTTCTACTACCTGCGCCCGCGCGACATCGCGGTCTATGTGGGGGAGGGCACCCTGGACATCGGGATCACCGGCCGGGACATGCTGCTGGACTCCGGCGCCGATGCCGACGAGGTGATGGCCCTGGGCTTCGGCCGCTCCCGCTTCCGCTTCGCCGCGCCCGGCGGCGCCGCGATGACCCTGGAGTCGCTGGCCGGCAAGCGCGTCGCCACCTCCTACCCGGGCCTGCTGCAGGGCTACCTGGCCGAGCGCGGCATCGAGGCCCGGATGATCAAGCTGGACGGGGCGGTGGAGTCCGCCATCCGGCTGGGCGTGGCCGATGCCATCGCCGACGTGGTGGAGACCGGCACCACCCTGCGCAAGGCCGGGCTGGAGCTGTTCGGCGAGGTGATCTGCCACTCCGAGGGGATCCTGATCCAGCGTCGCGGCGAGGTGCCCACCGCCCTGCTGGACCTGCTGAAGCGACGCCTGTCCGGTGTGCTGGTGGCCCGCAACTACGTGATGGTGGACTACGACGTCGCCCAGGAGAACCTGGACCGCGCCACCGCCATCACTCCCGGGCTGGAGGGGCCGACGGTCTCCAGCCTGGCCAAGGACGGCTGGTTCGCGGTGCGCGCCATGGTGCCCCGCAAGGATGCGCAGAAGATGATGGATGAGCTGTGGGCCGCCGGGGCGCGGGCCATCCTGCTCACCGACATCGCTGCGTGTCGGCTGTGAGCCGGCAGCCGGGCCGCGTGGAGTTCCGTTCCCGCCCGGCCCTGATGATGGGCGCCGTGATGTCCACGGTGCTGGTGCTGTTCTCCTTCGGCCTGTGGTTCGCGCTCGGTCCGCAGCTGCGCAGCCTGTTCACCCTGCCCCAGGTGCTCACCCTGCTGTTCTTCCTGGCCGTGATGGTCGGGATGATGATGTCGGTGGGGTTGAGCACCATCGTCGTCGCCGACGAAGGGCTGACGGTCCGCAATGCCGTGTGGACCCGCCGCTTCGCGTGGTCGGAGGTGCTGGGGGCGCACATGGGCGACGGCGACCCGTGGGCCTACATCCGGCTGGCCCCCACCGCGGAGCACCCGGAGGGGCGCACCCAGCTGGCGCTGGCCATCCAGCGTTCCGAGGGTCCGGTGGCCGACCAGCGGATCGCCCAGCTGCAGGAGCTGATCGACAGCCATCGGGGCTGACCACACGCGGACTCACCGGCCCGGTTGGTGCGCGCCACGTCGGCCGGTCGGAGCTGGTGCGCCGGCGGGGTGTGCCAGCATGGTGTCATGCCCTCCATGAATGTGCTGGTGATTGCCGCCACCGTCGTCCTGTGCCTGTTGACCCTGTTCTGGACCTGGACCCGCTGGTCCATGGGCCACGGCGCCCGGGTGCTGCTGCGTGGCCTGGGGGTGGTGTTGATGCTGGTGGGGCTCTACCTGAGCGGCCTGATGGGGTTGGCCGGCAATGGTGCCCGCTCCATCTATGACTGGGCGCAGCGCACCGTGATGAGCAATCCGATGATCATCGGCTTCTCGTTGATCGGCGTCGGGCTGCTGTTCTGGCTGATCGGCACCATCCTGCGGCCCCGCACCAAGGAGCAGCTGAAGGCGGCCCGGATGTCCCGACGTGGCCAGGCCCCCGGGCAGCGCCACGAGCCGATGATTTCCGCCCGTCAGGCCGCCGGCACGCAGCCCGCCGGCACGCAGCCCGCGGCCAAGCAGTCCGCGCCCGTGGTGGATGACGACGACGAGGTCAACGCCATCCTCAACAAGCACGGCATCCAGTGAGCGATTCGCACGGCGTCGCCCACGGCCAGCGGCTGGCCCAGCCCAATCCCGCCTTCCAGGGCGACCATGGCGAGCCGGATCCGCAGGTGCGGCAGGCCATCGCCGCCGCCACCGACCAGCTGGGCTACCTGCGCGCCATCGTGCGGTTGTGCACCTCCCGCCTGCTGATGCCGATCGTGGCCAGCGGCGACGAGTCGATGGCCGGCCCGGACCCCGAGCGCCATGCGGAGATGGCCGCCGTCACCGTGGCCAGCGCGACGGGGGAGCGGGCGCTGATCGCCTTCACCGGGATCGACTCGCTGACCGGTTGGCGCGCCGACGCGCGGCCGGTGCCCTGCACCCTGGATGACCTGGCCGCCACCGTCGGTGAGACCGGCGCCAGTCACCTGCTGCTGGACCCGGCCGGTCCAGTGCCCTTCGAGCTGGGGCCGGAGCTGGTGGCCGAGCTGGCACAGGGGCACCGACTGGTGGAGGTGGAGCCGGGTCAGTTCGGTTGGATGTTCCTGGCCGACGAGTCCTGAACACCCGTCGTCGCCCGGGCCAGCCACCGCCGGTCGTGCCCAACCGTCGTCGGCAGAGCCCGTCGAGGCCCGATTTCGTGCTGCCGGGGGGCTTGGGATATCATCATCGGGATTGGTCGCGCTCGTCGTCGGCCACACAAGTGGAGGCCTGACCTCCCACCCGGCCGGGTCCAGCTCGGCGGGTCGGTACCCACCGTCGCCGGTGTTGCGTGTTCGACGCGCGATGCTTCGGCCGACGGGTGTCAGGCTTCCGCTGCTGCGGGAGCCTTTTTCGTTTCCTGTGGGGTGTGGCGGTCCCGGGTGGCCGATCATCCAGATTTCAAACCTTGGAGGACGCAATCAGCAACGAACCTCGCATCAACGAGCGGATCCGTGTACCGGAAGTCCGTCTGGTCGGGCCTGCCGGTGAACAGGTGGGCATCGTGAAGATCGACCAGGCGCTGCAGCTTGCTCGGGAACACGACCTGGACCTGGTTGAGGTGGCTCCGCAGGCTCGGCCGCCGGTGGCCAAGCTCATGGACTACGGCAAGTTCAAGTACGAGAACGCCCAGAAGGCCCGCGAGTCGCGTCGTAACCAGACCAACACGGTCATCAAGGAAATGAAGCTTCGTCCCAAGATCGACGAGCATGACTACGAGACCAAGAAGGGTCACGTCGTCCGCTTCCTCAAGGCCGGTGACAAGGTGAAGATCACCATCATGTTCCGCGGCCGGGAGCAGTCCCGCCCGGAGCTGGGCTTCAACCTGCTCAAGCGGCTGGCCGACGACGTCACCGAGTTCGGCTTCATCGAGTCGGCGCCCAAGCAGGACGGGCGCAACATGTTGATGGTGCTGGGCCCGACGAAGAAGAAGACCGAGGCCCGGGTCGAGGAGAAGGTCGAGCGGGACCGTCGGATGGCGGAGCGGGCCGCGGCCCAGGAGGCCGAGCGCCAGGCGGAGGCCGAGTTGCGTGCCCAGCACGTGCCGTCGGCCACCAAGAAGAAGCGCGGCCCCGCCGACAACATGGATCCTGACATCGATCTGTGACAGACCACGGGTCTCCTTCGCTGGGGAGGCCCACCCCAGAGCCGGGCAACCGGTTCACCCGTCGCAGCAGCCTGCGACGGGCCACCTGAAGAATGAAATGGAGCGGCAACCATGCCGAAGATGAAGACGCACTCCGGTGCCAAGAAGCGCGTGAAGGTCACGGGCAGCGGCAAGCTCTCGCACCGTCAGGCCGGCAAGCGCCACCTGAACGAGCACAAGGCCACCACCCGCACCCGTCGCCTGTCCGGCGACAAGATGCTGGAGGGCGCCGACGCCAAGAAGATGCGCAAGCTGCTCGGCAAGATGAAGGGCCGCTGACCGCAGCGCTTCGGCATCATCGCTGGCTCGTCCAGTACCCGCCGGGATCCCCGGACCACCGCCGCAGGCACGCGGCACCACGCACTTCGGCCCGCACGAGCAGCCTCGTGACCGGCCGGCACAACCACAAGGAGTAAGACATGGCACGCGTCAAGCGTTCTGTGAATGCGCAGAAGAAGCGCCGCGAAATCCTCGAGCAGGCCTCGGGCTACCGCGGCCAGCGTTCGCGCCTGTACCGCAAGGCCAAGGAGCAGGTCCTCCACTCGATGACCTACTCCTACAACGACCGTCGCAAGAAGAAGGGCGACTTCCGTCAGCTGTGGATCCAGCGGATCAATGCCGCTGCCCGCGCCGAGGGCATGACCTACAACCGCTTCATCAACGGCCTGAAGAATGCCGGCGTCGAGGTGGATCGCAAGATGATGGCCGAGCTGGCCGTCAGCGACCCGAAGGCCTTCGCCGCCCTGGTTGAGATTGCCAAGGCCAACCAGCCCGAGCAGGCCGCTGCCTGATCCAGGCTGAACCGCCGGGGCCCGCGTACGTTAGGGTTTCGGCATGACTTTCGACGAGCCGAGCGTGCTACCCCTGATCTCCAGGGGCCAGCAGCGCTCGGCTCGGCGGCTTCTGGCCCGCCGGGAGCGCGACGAGCAGGGGCTCTTCCTGGCCGAGGGCGCCCAGGCGGTGCGGGAGGCGCTGCGCCGCCCGGAACTGGTGGAGGCGGTGATCGTCGACGACCAGCACGCCCACGCCGAACTGCTGGCGATGGCCGATCCGCAGCTGTGCTGGCGGGCCCATCCCGACGACATGGTGCAGCTCAGCGACACCGTCACCCCGCAGGGCGTGGTGGCAATCTGCCGGCAGGACCTGTCCCACCTGGACGAGATCACCGCCCCCAAACTGGTGGTGGTCTGCGCCCAGGTGCGGGACCCGGGCAATGCCGGCACCGTGATCCGGTGCGCCGACGCCTTCGGGGCCGACGCCGTGGTCTTCACCAAGGGATCGGTGGAGGTCTTCAACCCCAAGACGGTGCGGGCCACCGTGGGCAGCATCTTCCACCTGCCGATCGTGGTGGGGGTGGAGATCGGCGACGCCGTGACCTGGCTGCACCAGCAGGGGATGCAGGTCTTCGCCGCCGACGGCGGGGGAGCCCACCTGGACGAGCTGACCGGCGAGCTGGCCCGGCCCACCGCCTGGATCATGGGCAATGAGGCCTGGGGCCTGCCCGAACGGGAGCGCTCCCTGGCGGACAAGGTGGTCGGGGTGCCGATGTGGGGCCAGGCGGAGAGCCTGAACCTGTCCACCGCCGCCGCGGTCTGCCTCTATGCGACCGCGAGCGCCCAGCGTCGGGTGGGCTGATATTCTCGGCCGCATGGTGGGACGTCGATTTCTGAGCCCCCGGCCGGGTGACGGCTGTGGGGAGGCTCGTCGGCGTCTGGACGCCAGCTGATTCCGCAGGTCCTTGGTCGGGGGTGAACCCCGCACGCCAACCCCCGGGCAGGCATGCCCGAAAACCAGGAGAAGAGGAGCCCATGAGCGGGCCGAACACGAACTATGACCCCGTCCAGGTGACGCCGCTGAAGGCCGAGCAGGTGGAGCAGATGGTCGCCGAGGCGCTCGCCGCCATCGAGGCAGCCGGCACCACCGCCGAGCTGAAGCAGGCCCGGATCGAGCACAATGGCGATCGTTCGCCGATCGCCCTGGCCAACCGGGAGATCGGCGCGCTGCCGCCGCAGGCCCGCAAGGAGGCCGGCGCCCGGGTCGGCAGGGCTCGCGGCCAGATCAACCAGGCGATCGCCGCCAAGGAGAAGGTGCTGGCCGCCGCGGAGCTGGAGGCGCAGCTGGCGGCCGAGACCGTCGACATGACCCTGCCGGTGGCGGCCCATCCGCAGGGCGCGCTGCACCCGGTGACCGCGTTGATGGAGAAGATGGCCGACGTCTTCGTCTCCATGGGCTGGGAGGTGGTCGACGGGCCCGAGGCCGAGGCCGAGTGGTACAACTTCGACGCCCTGAACCTGCACCCCGAACACCCCGCCCGTGCACTGCAGGACACCCTGTGGATCGACCCGGTCGAGAACGGCGCCCTGTTGCGCACCGCCACCAGCCCGGTGCAGATCCGCACCCTGCTGGAGCGTGAGCTGCCGGTCTACGTGGTCAGCCCCGGCAAGGTCTTCCGGGCCGACGAGTACGACGCCACCCATCTGCCGGTCTTCCACCAGATCGAGGGACTGTGCGTGGACAAGGGCATTTCCATGGCCCACCTCAAGGGCACGCTGGACCACTTCGCCCAGGCGATGTTCGGCGACGACATCCGCACCCGGATGCGCCCGCACTACTTCCCCTTCACCGAGCCCAGCGCCGAGGTGGACGTCGAGTGCTTCGTCTGCCGGGGGGAGAGCGTCGGCAACCCGTCGCGCCCCTGCCGCACCTGCCGCAGCGAGGGCTGGATCGAGTGGGGCGGCTGCGGCGTGGTCAACCCGCGAGTGCTGACCGCCTGCGGGATCGACACCGAGGTCTACTCCGGCTTCGCCTTCGGGATGGGCGTCGACCGCTCCGTGATGACCCGCAATTCCGCCCCCGACCTGCGCGACTTCGTCGAGGGCGACATCCGTTTCAGCCGTTCGCTTCTGGGAGGAGCACGATGAAGGCCCCGATTTCCTGGCTGCGCGAGCTGGTCAGCCTGCCCGAGAACCTGACCACCGCCGAGCTGGCCGCCGCCTTCACCCGCGCCGGGCTGAACGTCGAGCGGATCGAGACCATCGGCGGCGAGGTCAGTGGTCCCGTCGTCGTGGGCCGGGTGCTCAGCCTGAATCCCGAGCCGCAGAAGAACGGCAAGACCATCAACTGGTGCCGGGTGGACGTCGGCGACGAGCACAACGAGCCCGAGACCACTGCCGAGGACGGCAGCACCATCCCCGCCGGCCGCGGGATCGTCTGCGGGGCGCACAACTTCGTTGTGGGTGACCTCGTCGTGGTGGCGCTGCCCGGGGCGGTGCTGCCCGGCGACTTCGCGATCGCGGCCCGCAAGACCTATGGCCACGTCTCCGACGGGATGATCTGCGCCGCCGACGAACTCGGCGTGGGGGAGGACCACTCCGGGATCATCGTGCTGCCCACCCAGATCGACGGCCAGCCGCTGGCCCCCGGCATGGCGGCCATGCCGCTGCTGGGCGGTGGTGACGAGGTGCTGGAGCTGGACATCACCCCGGACATCGGCTACTGCCTGAGCCTGCGCGGCCTGGCCCGGGAGGCCGCCCAGGCCACCGGCGTCGCCTTCACCGACCCCTATGGCGCGCCGCGCCCGGCCGAGGTGGCCGACGGCCAGCCGGTGCGGATCGAGAGCCCGAACTGCAGCAGCTTCGTGGCGCTCACCGTCACCGGGGTGGACCCCCAGGCGCCCAGCCCGGACTGGATGAAGCAGCGGCTGGAACGCAGCGGGATGCGCAGCATCTCCCTGCCCGTCGACGTCACCAACTACGTGATGCTGGAATCCGGGCAGCCGCTGCACGCCTACGACGCAGACCGGCTGACCGGCGAGATCGTGGTCCGGCAGGCCAACCCGGGGGAGAAGCTGGTCACCCTGGACGACGCCACCCGCACGCTGGTGGCCGACGACCTGCTGATCACCGACGGCTCGGGGCCAATCGGCCTGGCCGGGGTGATGGGCGGCCAGAGCACCGAGGTTGGCGAGCAGACCAGCAACATCGTGCTGGAGGCCGCCCACTTCGACCCGCTGGCGATCGGCCGCACCCACCGTCGGCACAAGCTGCCCAGTGAGGCCTCCCGGCGCTTCGAGCGCGGGGTGGACCCGGCCGTGGGGTACGCCGCCGCCCGTCGGGCCGCGGAGTTGCTGGTGGAGTTCGGCGGCGGGACGCTGCAGGACGCCCAAACCGTGGTGGGCCAGGTGCCCGCCATGCCCGGCCAGCGCATCGCCGCCGACCTGCCGGCCCGGATCCTGGGCACCCACGTCTCCCCGCAGCAGGTCACCGAGATCCTCACCGCCTCCGGGGTGCAGGTCAGCGCCGCCGGCGAGTCCCTGGACCTGGTACCGCCCACCTGGCGGCCGGACCTGGCCGACCCCTATGACTACGTCGAGGAGGTGGGCCGCAAGATCGGCCTGGACACCATCCAAGGGATCGTGCCCACCGCCCCGATCGGCCGTGGCCTGTCCCCGGCCCAGCAGGGGCGACGGGCCGTGCTGCGCGCCATTGCGCAGCTGGGCTTCGTCGAGCTGATCAGCCTGCCCTTCGTCTCCGAGCAGGAGATCGCCCGGATCGCGCCGGAGGCCGACGATCCCCGCCGGGACCTGGTCAAGCTGGCCAACCCGCTGGACGACACCCACGGCCACCTGCGCTCCAGCCTGCTGCCGGGGCTCTTCCAGGCCGTGAGCCGCAACACCTCCCGCAGCCAGGATGACCTGGCGCTGTTCGAGGTGGGGCGGGTCTTCCTGCAGGGCAGCCCGACGCCGGCCCCGCGGCCCAGCGTCGAGGACCGGCCCAGCGACTCCGACGTGGCGGCGCTGCAGGCCGCGCTTCCGCAGCAGCCGTCGATGGTGGGCGGCGCGGTCACCGGCAACTGGCTTCCGGCCGGTTGGCAGGGTTCGGCGGTGAAGGCCGACTGGACCCATGTGGTAGCGCTGGCCGAGGCCGCCGCCGCGACCCTCGGGGTGCGGATCACCCGTCGCAATGCGGCGGTCAGCCCGTGGCACCCCGGCCGGTGCGCCGAGCTGCTGGTGGACGGCGAGGTCTTCGGCTGCGCCGGGGAGCTGCACCCGCAGGTGGTCAAGGACTTCGGCCTGCCCGAGCGGACCTGTGCGGTGGAGTTCGACCTGGACGCACTGCTGGCCGCCGCCCCTGGCGCCGGGCAGATCAGCCCGTTGTCCAGCTTCCCGCTGGCCAAGGAGGACGTCGCCCTGGTGGTCGACGAATCCGTGGCCGCCGAGGAACTGCGGCTGGCCCTGGTGGAGGGTGCCGGTGAGCTGTTGGAGAGCTGCCAGCTCTTCGACATCTACCGTGGCCCGCAGATCGGCGACGGCAAGAAGTCGCTGGCCTACGCCCTGCACTTCCGCGGCGCCGACAAGACGCTGAAGGACACCGAGAGCGCCGCCGCCCGCGATGCCGCGGTGCAGCTGGCCGGCGAGCGCTTCGGGGCCGTCCAGCGCGCCTGATCCACCGACTCGCAGCGGCCTGGCCTCCGCTCGTTGCCGGTGACCACGGCGGCCGATCGTGTCGAGGCCCCTGCGCCAACGGCCCCGATCTCCAACCGGAGATCGGGGCCGTTGCGTGGTCGATGGAACTACACGTTGGGTGCCAGCTCGGTGCCTGCGCCGCGACGGCGGATCGGCACCTGGGTGCTTTCCAGCCGCTCGGCGGGGGACTCCTGACCCTCCACCACGAAGCCGGCGTCGGCGATCATCCGCAGGTCGTCCTGACCGGCCTGGCCCTCGCTGGTCAGGTAGTCACCCAGGAAGATCGAGTTCACCAGCTCCAGCGCCGTGGTCTGCAGGCTGCGCAGGTGCTGCTCCCGGCCGGCAGCGGCCCGCACCTCGGTGTCCGGGTGCACCAGCCGCACCATCGCCAGGATCCGCAGGCACTCCAGCGGCTGCAGGGTCTTCTGGCCCTCCATCGGGGTGCCGTCGAAGGGCAGCAGGAAGTTAACCGGCACCGAGTCCACGCCCAGCTCGCGGAGCGCGAAGATGGCCTCCACCAGCTGCTCCTTGCTCTCACCCATGCCCGCGATCAGCCCGGAGCAGGGGGACAGGCCCGCGCCTTTGACCTTCTCGATGTTGTCGGTGCGGTCCTGGTAGGTGTGGGTGGAGCAGATGTCGGCGTAGTGGCTCTCCGCGGTGTTCACATTGTGGTTGTAGGCGTCGGCCCCGGCCGCGCGCAGCTTCTTGGCCTGCTCGTCGGTGACGAAGCCCAGGCAGGCACAGACCTCCACCTCCGGGTGGGCGGCCTTGATCCCCTCGATCATGCCGGCCACCTTGTCCGTCTCCCGGTTCGACGGGCCGGTGCCCGAGGCCACCATGCAGACCCGCTTCACGCCGCTGGCCAGGCCTGCCTCCACCACGTCGTGCACCTGCTCGTCCTTGAGCCAGGTGTACTTGAGGATGTCGGCCTCACCGCCCAGCCGCTGGGAACAGTAGCCGCAGTCCTCGGCGCACCGGCCGGACTTCAGGTTGACCAGGTAGTTCAGCTTCACCCGGTTGCCGAAGAACTTGCGACGCACCCGGGAGGCGGCCGCCACCAGCGCAAAGATCTCCTCGTCGGCGCAGGTCAGCACCTCCAGCGCCTGCTCGCGGCTGATCGATTCGCCGGTCAGGGCGGTGCGTGTCATAGAGTCGAGATCCACGATTCCTCCAGGGGTCGTGCCGGCATCAACGGCGGTGTTGAACGGTGTTCAAGTGACGGTGTCACGTTAGCGTGTGCTCGGTCCTGGTGAAAGTGGGGTCTCATGAGTCTGGCTCGCGACGAGGTGATCGCGGCCGCCGTCGGCATCCTCGACGAGTACGGGCTGGCGGATCTCTCCATGCGACGGCTGGCCGACGCGCTGGGGGTCAAGGCCGGGGCGCTGTACTGGCACGTCGCCAACAAACAGACCTTGCTGGCCGCCGTCGCGGACCGGGTGCTGGCCGAGCTGCCCACTCCCCAGCCCGACGCCGAGCCGCGGGCGGCCCTGGTGGCGTGGGCCCATGACCTGCGACGGGTGCTGCTGGGCCACCGGGACTCCGCGGACCTGGTGGCCACCGCTCTGGCCAGCGGGTTGTGTGAGCGGGACCCGTTGACCGGGATCGTCGTCCTGCTGGCCCGCCGGGAATCCGGCGACACCGCGGCCTGGGGTGCCCGGGCCCTGCTCCACCTGGTGCTGGGCCACGTGGCCGAGGAGCAGAACATCGCGCTGTTCGCCCAACTCGGCAAGCTGGATGCGCCGACGGTGGACCAGGACGCTGCCTTCGCCCACGCCGTCGGGGCGCTGGTGGACGGGCTGTTGCCCTCGGCTGCCTGACTCCCGCCTCCAAGGTCGGTCTCGGAATCCGACGGAATAGTTATTCCGTCTGTGGCATAGTTATGCCTATGACGTTCACAGTGGCAGTCGCCGGGTGCACCGGCTACGCCGGGGGAGAGGTCCTGCGCCTCCTGCTCGGCCATCCCCAGATCACCATCGGAAACCTCACCGCCGGCTCCAGCGCCGGCTCGCGCCTGGGCGAACACCAGCCGCACCTGGTGCCGCTGGCCGATCGCGAGGTGCTGCCCACCACCGCGGGGAACCTCGCCGGGCACGACGTCGTCTTCCTCGCCCTGCCACACGGCACCTCCGGCCCGGTGGCCGAGCAGATCGCCGCGCAGCCCGGCGGCGGGGATGTGCTGGTCATTGACTGTGGGGCCGACTTCCGGCTGGAATCGGCCGACCAGTGGGTCAAGTACTACAAGTCCGAGCACGCGGGCACCTGGCCCTATGGCCTGCCCGAGATGCCCGGCCAGCGGGAGCTGCTCAAGGCCACCAAGCGGATCGCGGTGCCCGGCTGCTACCCGACCACCACCACCTTGACCCTGCTGCCGGCGCTGACCCACGGCCTGGTGGACGGTCACGACGTCGTGGTGGCCGCGGCCTCCGGTTCGTCCGGGGCGGGCAAGGCCCCCAAGCCCAACCTGTTGGGCGCCGAGCTGTTCGGCTCCGCCAGCGCCTACGGCGTCGGGGGAGTGCACCGGCACGTCCCCGAGCTGCTGCAGAACTTCGCCAAGCTGGGCGGGAGCAATCCCAGCGTCAGCTTCACCCCGCTGCTGGTGCCGATGGCGCGGGGGATCCTGGCCGTCGTCACCGCGCCGGTGAAGCCCGGTGTCACCGCCGACGACATCCACGCCGCCTACGTCGACGCCTATGCCGACGAGCCCTTCGTGCACGTCCTGCCAGCGGGGCAGTGGCCGCAGAGCCAGCACATCGTCGGCAGCAATGCGGTGCACGTGAACGTCACCCTGGATGCCGATGCCGGCCGGCTGGTGGCCGTCGGCACCCTGGACAACCTGTGCAAGGGCACCGCCGGCGGCGCCATCCAGTCCATGAACATCGCCCTCGGCCTGGACGAGGCCACCGGGCTCAGCACGATCGGAGTTGCCCCGTGACCAGCAAGTCGCAGTTCAGCATGGATGACTTCACTCCGGACCGCTCGGGCAGCGTCACCACCCCCAAGGGCTTCACCGCCGCCGGGCTGGCCGCCGGCATCAAGGAGTCCGGCAAGCCGGACCTGGCGCTGGTGGTCAACAACGGCCCGCTGCAGGATGCGGCCGCGGTCTTCACCTCCAACCGGATCTTCGCCGCCCCGGTCCAGTGGTCCCGGGATGTCACCTCCGACGGCGTCCTGAAGGCCGTGGTGCTCAACTCCGGCGGTGCCAATGCCTGCACCGGCAAGGAGGGCCTGGCCGATTCGGTGAAGACCGCGGTTCGGGTGGCCGCCGGGCTGGACTGTGTGGTCACCGATGTCGCGGTCTGCTCCACCGGCCTGATCGGGGTCCGGTTGCCGATGGGCCAGCTCCTGTCCGGCGTGGACCAGGCCGTCGCCCGGCTGTCCGCCCAGGGTGGCCCCGATGCCGCCGCGGCCATCATGACCACCGACACGGTGCGCAAGATGGCCAGCTACACCAGCCCCGACGGGTGGTCCATCGGCGGGATGGCCAAGGGTGCGGGCATGCTGGCGCCCGCCCTGGCCACCATGCTGGTGGTGCTCACCACGGACGCCGACGTCAAGCCGCTGGCCCTGGACAAGGCGCTGAGGCAGGCCACCAGCGTCTCCTTCGACCGGGTGGATTCCGACGGCTGCCAGTCCACCAATGACAGCGTCGTCCTGATGTCGTCGGGCGCCAGCGGCTTCGCGCCCCTTCCCGACGAGTTCACCACCGCCCTGAGCGCCGTCTGTCTGGACCTGGCGATGCAACTACTGGCCGACGCCGAGGGCTCGGCGCACGACATTGCGATCACCGTGAAGAATGCCGCCACCGAGGCCGACGCGCTGGAGGTGGCCCGCTCGATTGCCCGCAACAACCTGTTCAAGTGCGCCATCTTTGGCAATGACCCCAACTGGGGCCGGGTGCTGGCCGCGGCCGGCACCACTGGCGCCGCCTTCGAGGTGGAGAACCTGGACGTCTGGTTCAACGGGGTGCAGGTCTACCGGCAGGGCGGCATCGGCGAGGACCGCAGCCTGGTGGACCTGTCCGGCCGTCAGGTCGACGTCGTGGTGAACCTCAACCACGGCAAGCAGCAGGCCACCGTCTGGACCAATGACCTCACCTATGACTACGTCAAGGAGAACGCGGAGTATTCGTCATGACCCACAAGCGCGCGGTGGACACCGAGGCCCTGGTCAGCAAGGCCAGCACCCTGATCGAGGCACTGCCCTGGCTGGCGCAGTATGCCGGCAAGGTGGTGGTGATCAAGTACGGCGGCAATGCCATGATCAACGAGGAGCTGAAGCACGCCTTCGCCGAGGACATCGTCTTCCTGCGGCGTTGCGGAGTACGTCCAGTCGTGGTGCATGGTGGCGGCCCGCAGATCAGCTCCATGCTCAAACGGCTCAACATCACCAGCGAGTTCAAGGGCGGCCTGCGGGTCACCACCCCCGAGGCCATGGATGTGGTCCGGATGGTGCTGGTGGGCCAGGTGGGGCGCGAACTGGTGGGCATGATCAACCAGCACGGGCCCTTCGCGGTCGGCATGTCCGGCGAGGACGGCGGCCTGTTCACCGCCAAGCGCAAGGGCACGGTGATCGACGGTGAGGATGTTGATCTTGGTCTGGTGGGTGACGTCGCCAGCGTCAACCCCGCCGCGGTGCAGGACCTGATCGACGCCGGGCGGATTCCCGTGGTCGCCACCGTCGCCCCGGACAGGACCGGGGCCGTTCACAACGTGAACGCCGACACCGCCGCCTCCGCCCTGGCCGTCGCGCTGGGCGCCGAGCGGCTGGTGATGATGACCGACGTGGCCGGGCTGTACGCCGACTGGCCACACTCCGACGAGGTGATCACCCAGATCACCGCCAGCGAGCTGCACGAGCTGTTGCCCAGCCTGGAATCGGGGATGCGGCCCAAGATGGAGGCCTGCCTGCGCGCCGTGCAGGGCAGGGTGCCGCGGGCCACCGTGATCGACGGCCGGGTGCAGCACTGCCTCCTGCTGGAGATCTTCACCGACGACGGCATCGGGACGATGGTGATGGCCGACCCGGCAAGGATGGACCACTCCAAGCCCAAGCAGAAGAAGGAAGCCAAGTGAGCCAGATCGTTCCCACCACCGCCCAGAACCAGCTCACCCAGGCCGACCTCACCGGGCGCTACGGCCAGGTCATGATGAACACCTTCGGCGCGCCCAAGCGGGTCTTCGTCCGCGGCGAGGGCGTGCACGTCTGGGATGCCGACGGCACCAAGTACCTGGACCTGCTCAGCGGGCTCGCCGTCAACGCCCTGGGCCACGCCCACCCGGCGGTGCTGAGCGCCATCACCAGCCAGTTGTCCAGCCTGGGGCATGTCTCCAACTTCTTCGCCACCCCGGCGCAGATCGCGCTGGGCGAGAAGCTGGTGGCCATCGCCACCGCCAATGCACCCCAGACCCCGGCCCGGGTCTTCTTCACCAATTCCGGCACCGAGGCCAACGAGGCCGCCCTCAAGACCACCCGGCTCACGGGCCGGACCAAGATCATCGCGATGGACGGTGCCTTCCACGGCCGCACCATGGGGGCCCTGGCCATCACCGCCAATCCCAAGTACCGCGAGCCCTTCGAGCCGCTGCCCGGTGAGGTTGTCTTCGTCCCCTACGGCGACGCCGAGGCGCTGCGGGCCGCCGTCGACGACACCGTGGCGGCCGTGGTGGTCGAGCCGGTGCAGGGGGAGAACGGCGTCGTCCCGGCCCCCGACGGCTATCTGGCCCTGGCCCGGGAGCTGACCACCGCCCACGGCGCGCTGCTCTGGCTGGACGAGGTGCAGACCGGGATGGGCCGCTGCGGCGAGTGGCTGGCCAGCGCCTCCAGCGGCGTCACCGCGGACCTGGTCACCCTGGCCAAGGGGCTGGGCAATGGCTTCCCGATCGGCGCCTGCATCGCCACCGGCCGCGCCGCCGACCTGCTCACCCCTGGCAGTCACGGCACCACCTTCGGCGGCAATCCCGTCGCCGCGATCGCCGGCCTGGCCGTGATCGGCGTGCTGGAACGCGATGACCTGCTGGTCCACGCCCGCCGGATGGGGGAACACCTGAAGAGCTCGGTCGAGGCGCTGGGGCACCCGGCCATCCGGGAGGTCCGCGGCGCCGGGCTGCTGCGCGGGATCGTGCTGGCCGACGACCGTGCCGCCGCGGTCAGCGACGCGATGCTGGACGCCGGCTTCATCATCAATGCCCCCCGGCCCGGGGTGTTGCGGGTGGCGCCGCCGCTGATCGTGACCGCCGACCAGCTCGACGCCTTCGTCGCCGCCCTGCCGGCCGCGCTGGACGCCCATGCTCCCGGCGGAGGGGCCGAGCGATGACCACACGCGCCAGCCGACAGGCCCGGATCCTCGCCCTGGTGGAGTCCCGCGAGGTCTCCAGCCAGAGCGAGTTGGCCGAGCTGCTGGCCGACGAGGGGATCAGCGTGAGCCAGGGCACCCTGAGCAAGGACCTGCTGGAGATCGGCGCGGTGCGGATCCGTGGCCCCAAGGGCAACCTGGTCTACGCCGCGCCCGGGGCGGACACAGCTCCCGACGCCAGCGGTCTGGAGGCCCGCCTCGCGCGGCTCAGCCAGGAGGTGCTGCTGGGCGCCGATGCCTCGGCCAACATGGTGGTGCTGCGCACCCCACCCGGTGCCGCGCAGTACTACGCGTCGGCCATCGACAAGGTGGCCTGGAGCTCGATCCTGGGCACCATCGCCGGGGACGACACCGTGCTGCTGGTGACCCGAGACCCCAAGGGCGGGGAGAAGCTGGCCGCGCGGTTCATGAGTATGGGCGGGGGCTCCGGCGCCCAGCCCTGAGATGACTGGGACGGCCTGACCCCGAGCACCACCCAACCGCGGTCCCCGAGCAACACCCCACCACGGTCCCCGAGCAACACCCCACCACGGTCCCCGAGCTTGTCGAGGGGCCCTCGTCTACCATCAGAAGCCAACACCGCAAGCACAGGAGAAGCCGTGAACAGCAAGGAAGAGGGCCACGCCGAGGGCATGCTGTGGGGAGGCCGGTTTGCCGGCGGCCCCGCCGAGGCGATGTTTGCCCTGAGCAAGTCCACCCAGTTCGACTGGCGGCTGGCCCGGCACGACCTGGCCGGGTCGGTGGCGCATGCGCATGCGCTGCACCGCGCCGGTCTGCTGACCGACGACGAGCACCGGGACCTGGTGGCCGGGCTGGCCACGCTGGACCAGCGGGTGGCCAGCGGGCACTTCCTGCCGGCCGCCGGCGACGAGGATGTGCACGGCGCCCTGGAGCGCGGTCTGGTGGAGGTGGTGGGTCCCGAGCTGGGTGGCCGGCTGCGCGCCGGGCGTTCGCGCAATGACCAGATCGCCACCCTGGTCCGCAGCTACCTGCGCGAGGAGCTGCGGGTGGTCGCCGCCGAGGTCGGCGACGTGGTGCGGGCGCTGCACGGCCAGGCCAGCAAGCACCTGGGTGACCCGATGCCGGGCCGCACCCACCTGCAGTCCGCCCAGCCGCTGCTGCTCAGCCACCACCTGCTGGCGCACGCCTGGCCGCTGCTGCGTGACATCCAGCGGATCACCGACCTGGATCGTCGGCTCGCGGTCTCGCCCTATGGGTCGGCGGCGCTGGCCGGCACCTCGCTGGGGCTGGACCCGCAGGCCGTCGCCCAGGACCTGGGCTTCACCGGTTCGGTGCCCAATTCCATCGACGGCACCGCCGCCCGGGACCTCGTCGCCGAGGCCGCCTATGTGCTGGCGCAGATCGGCGTCGACCTCTCCCGTGTGAGCGAAGAGGTGATCCTGTGGTCCACGGTGGAGTTCGGCTTCGCCACCCTGGACGACGCCTGGTCCACCGGCTCGTCGATCATGCCGCAGAAGAAGAATCCCGACGTCGCCGAGCTGGCCCGAGGCAAGGCCGGCCGGCTGATCGGCAACCTGAGCGGGCTGATGGCCACACTCAAGGGCCTGCCGCTGGCCTACAACCGGGACCTGCAGGAAGACAAGGAGCCGATCTTCGACGGCCTGGACCAGCTGCACATGCTGCTGCCCGCGATGGCCGGGATGATCGCCACCCTGGTCTTCCGGACCGAGCGGATGGCCGAGCGTGCCCCGCAGGGCTTCAGCCTGGCCACCGACGTGGCCGACTGGCTGGTCCGCCAGCGGGTGCCCTTCGCCCAGGCCCATGACATCTCCGGCAAGGCGGTGCAGTACTGCGAGGCCAAGGGGATCGAGCTGTTCGACCTGACCGCCGAGGACCTGCCCGGCATCGACGAGCGCCTCACCCCCGAGGTCCTGGAGGTCCTGTCCGTCGCGGGCTCCATCAATGCCCGCGACGGCCGGGGTGGCACGGCCGCCAGCCAGGTCCAGACCCAGCTGGCGGAATGCACCACCGTGCTGGACGGCCTGCTGGCCGAACTCGACGGGTGGAGCCCCGTCCGCGCCAGCTGAAACCCATTCGAGACAGCATTCACCCGTCCACTAGGCTGGCCGGGTGAATGCTGTCCTGGAGGAACTCAAATGGCGGGGGCTGGTCTACCAGTCCACAGACGAGGCCGCGCTGGCCGCACACCTGGATGACGGCCCCGTCACCGGTTATGTGGGCTTCGACCCGTCGGCCCCCAGCATCCACTTCGGCAACCTGGTGCAGCTGATGGTCTGGCGCCACCTGCAGGCAGCCGGGCACAAGCCACTGCTGCTGGTGGGCGGCGCCACCGGACTGATCGGTGACCCGCGGATGTCCAGCGAGCGCAACCTCAACCCCCGTGAGGTGGTGGAGGAGTGGGTGGAGCGGATCCGGGCTCAGGTCACCAAGTTCGTCGACTTCGACGGCTCCAATGGGGCCGAGCTGGTGAACAACTACGACTGGACCAAGAACCTGTCGACGCTGGACTTCCTGCGCGACGTGGGCAAGCACTTCAGCATCAACCGGATGCTGGCCCGCGACGTGGTGGCCACCCGGCTGGAATCCGGGATCAGCTACACCGAGTTCAGCTACATCCTGCTGCAGTCGCTGGACTACCGGGAGCTCTACCGCACCAAGAACTGCACCCTGCAGACCGGTGCCTCGGACCAGTGGGGCAACATCTCGTCGGGTGTGGAGCTGATCAGGCGCAGTGAGGGCGGCAAGGTGCATGGCCTGTGCACCCCGCTGCTGACCAAGGCCGACGGCACCAAGTTCGGCAAGACCGAGACGGGGACCGTCTGGCTGGATCCCACGATGACCTCCCCCTACGCCTTCCACCAGTTCTTCCTGAATGCGGAGGATGCCAAGGTGGTGGACTACCTCAAGGTCTTCAGCCCGCGCAGCCACGACGAGATCGACCAGCTGGACCATCTCACCCAGACCGAGCCGCATCGACGGGCCGCACAGAAGGCCCTGGCCGACGACGTCACGGACCTGGTGCACTCCGTGGCCGAGCGGGAGGCCGCGGTGGCCGCCGCCCAGGCGCTGTTCGGCCGGGGGGAGCTGGGCGAACTGCCGGCGGCCACCCTGGCGGCCGTGATGGCGGAGGTGGGGGTCACCGCCGTGGAGGGGCGGGAGCTGCCCACCGTCGTGGATGCCCTGACCACTGCCGGGGTGGTGGCCTCCAAGGGGGCGGCCCGACGGGCCGTGGCCGAGGGCGGCGCCTACCTGAACAACCAGAAGGTGACCGATCCGGAACAGCGACTGACCGAGGCCGACCTGTTGGACGGCCGGTTTGCGCTGCTGCGGCGCGGCAAGAAGACCCTCGGGGCGCTGGAGTTTGGCCACTGAGCGGTCCCGAACCCGGTTGACAAGGCGAATCGCGCTGTGGTGCATGTCACTGCAGCGCGATTTGCGTTGTCTTTGGCGGCTGACTAATCTAGTCCAAGCTTCGTCGGTGCGACGGACGGATCGGCCCTCAGGGTCGGCCCGGACAGCCCGGCAGGCCACTCCACTCCAACGATGCTCCGGCAAGAAGTGTGTCTGCATGTCAGACCGCGGATGTCGGGTTCTCGTGGACGCCGAGTGTGGGACTCTGCCCCGTTTGACGGGATGCGGACGACCCAATAAAGTAGTCCGAGTCGCCACAGCGGCAACAAGTTCTACTGCAGGAACCGTGTGAGCTGAAAATACTCTCGTGGAGACTGCAAAATCCAGCAGAACCGGATTTGACTCCGGGGATGCGGATGAATAGAGTAGGACGAGTCGCTGAAAGCGACTGGAGGGTTCCGAGAGGAACGCTCCAGCCGGCAGGAATCACGGAGTTGAACTCTTGGATGAAAGTCGGTAAGGTTGGTCGAGTTGCCCCAAGCGAGCGTCGTGGGATGTGAGCGCGGGTCGTGCCCGAAACTTGAGAACTCAACAGCGTGTCTAAGGTCAATGCCTAAATTTACCCGTGGCCATTGATTGGATCCCTTTTGTGG
>NZ_JBCDMW010000011.1:0-117482 GCF_038433155.1 Luteococcus sp. H101 | reverse complement strand
AACCCCTCGGCCCACAACCCGGCACCAACTTCAGCTGGGAAGACGGCAACGGCATCCAGAAAGGCTGGGCCGGCCGCTGGCGACCATGACACGCCCGAAGCCATACACACATTTCTGCCGCTAACCCTCATTGGACCATGCTGCCGGCGCGGGTGGGAGACCGGTGGGAACGATGAAGGCCCCGGTCTGTTGACCGGGGCCTTCATCATGTGGGGTGAGTAACGGGACTTGAACCCGCGACCACCTGGACCACAACCAGGTGCTCTACCAACTGAGCTATACCCACCATGTCTCCGGGAGAACTCCCTGAGCGCTGGATCAGCTTAGCGGGGAATCGCCGCCAAGTGAAATCGAGCCGAACTCTGCGGGATCAGGCGGTCGGCTGCTCCGGCTTTGGGGTCAGGTCCGCCGGGCGAGCACCGGTCAGAGCCCCCTGGTGCCGGTGTGCGATCAGCTTGGCCTCGCCGGTGCTGGGGCCGGGCTGCGGCACGAAGACCGCCTCCCGGTAGTAGCGCAGCTCCTCGATGGATTCCTGGATGTCGGCCAGGGCGCGGTGGTTCCCGCACTTGGCGGGGGACTGGTAATAGGCGCGGGGGAACCAGCGTCGGGCCAGTTCCTTGATGCTGGAGACGTCCACATTGCGGTAGTGCACCCAGCCCTCCAGCTCGGGCATGTCGCGGGCCAGGAACATCCGGTCGGTGCCGATGGTGTTGCCGGCCAGCGGGGCCTTGCGGGCGGTGGGGACGAAGGTCCGGACGTAGTCGAGGACCATCTTCTGGGCCTCTTCCATGGTGGTGCCGCCGGCCAGCTCGTCGAGCAACCCGGACTTGGTGTGCATCTCGCGGACGAAGTCGCCCATCTGGGCCAGCGCCTCGTCGGACGGCTTGATCAGCACGTCGACGCCTTCCCCCAGCACGTTCAGGTCGCCGTCGGTGACCAGCGCCGCCACCTCAACCAAGGCGTCATTGGCCAGGTCCAGCCCGGTCATCTCACAGTCGATCCACACCAGCATGTCATTCACCCGTCCACCTTACGTCCATCCGACGGATGGTCAGACAAGGCACATCTCCCAGTGGAGCAGGGGCACCTCCGAGGGTGGATGAACAATGAGGACGATCCGGCCCTTGGGGAGACCAGATCGTCCTCATTGTCGGATGTCGACGCCCGTGAGGTCAGAAGATCGGGATCAGTTGAAGGTGACCTTCATCGGCTTGGCAGAGGTGTCCACCGTGACCCGGTAGACGCTCTGGTTGGTGTAGTAGCTGTTGCCCTGGGCGTCCTTGGCCGAGCACTTGAAGGTCATGCTGACATCGGCCCGGGCCTCGGTGAAGGTGCTGAGGCCGGGCGTGAACTTCGCCGCGTCCAGCGCATTGGCGCCCTTGGTGACCGTGCAGCTGATGGTCTTGGGATCCAAGGTCACCGAGCCGCCGCCCCGGGCATTGCCCTTGCCGCTGGTGGTGATGCCGCACTCCGGGTTGTCGAACTTCTTGGACGCCAGGCAGGTCTTCAGGTGGGCCTGAGCGGCGCTGCGGGCATTGGTCTGGGCCTTGTCGGACAGGGTGGGCTTCGCCTTGACGACGGGATGGGAGCTGAAACCGGGCACCTCCAGGGTCTTCTGGCTCACCCCGTAGTTCTCATTGCTGGTGGTCAGCTCGTAGCTGCCGGGCAGCAGGTAGGCCTGGTCCTCGGTGGCCTCGATGCCATTGATCTTCAGCCCGATGTCGCTGGGTTTGAGCGAGTACAGGCTCACCGACGGGATGGAGCTGCCCACCTTGTACTCGTCGCCAATCTTGTAGGTCCGGATGGTGTCGCTGCGCTTCTTGCCGTTGATCGAGTAGCTCAACCGGACGGTGTCGCCGGAGGAGCTGACGTCGATGTCGGTCATCGGGCTCTTGGCGTTGAGCTGCTTGAGCATCTCGTCGGTGAGGAAGGTGGTGTCCGACGGCTCGCTCATCATCGCATTCACCATGGCCGCCGAATCGCCCTTCTGGATGGCGCCGACGAAGTTCTTCACCGCGTCCTCGGCATTGTTCGCACTCTCGCCGGGATTGCCGACGGGCTCCTGGCCGGAACCCGAGGACTCCTCGGCGCCATCGGACTGCTGCCCGCCCGCGGACTCCTGCGTGCCACCGGATTCCTGCCCGCCCGCGGACTCCTCGCCGCCCGCGGTGGTCGGCGCGCTGCTGGCCGGCACCGCCACCTGCTCCTCGTCCTTGTCCCCGCCATTGAGGGCCATGAATCCGCCACCGGCCAGCAGCAAGCCGGCCAGCGCGCCCGCGCCGATGATCAACGGCTTCTTGTTGCCGCCCCCACTGCCGCCGGGAGCGGCCGTCGCGGTGCCATAGCCCGCGCCGTACCCGCCGGTGCCGTCGCTGGGGTAGCCCTGGCCCTGGGTGGGGTAGCCGGCCTGGTTCGGGTAGCCGCCCTGCGACGGGTATCCCTGCTGGCCCGGCCCCTGCGTCGGGTAACCCTGTCCCTGCGACGGGTAACCCCGTCCCTGCGATGGGTAACCCTGGGCACCCTGCCCCTGACTGCCCTGTCCCTGACTGCCCTGTCCCTGAGCACCCTGCCCAGCCTGGGCCTGACCGCCCTGACCCTGCGCCTCCCAGGTGGGGATCTGCTGGGTCGGCTCCGCCTGCTCGGGCTTGCCCCAGGGGTTGGTGGGGCCGTTTCCGGAGGCGGACGGATCGAAGCTGTCGTTGCTCATGCGGGTCCTCAATTCTTCACGCAGGGTGTGACGTTCTTCACGCGAACCCTAGAGCGTGCCGGGGCCAGCTGCGCAGCCGGGGGTCTTCCGGGCCAGTAATTCCTCAGTGATGGAGTGGTTGGCCCGCTGGGGCAAGAGTTGGCCTGCGGTTTGGCCGACGTTAACCCGTCGGTGTCTCGGCCGCGGTCCTCGGTGCCTAGAAAGGTCCGGGAGGTCGCACCCGCGGCACCCCAGGCCCACCCCCATGGAGGAAGTCCGATGCCCCACAACAACACCTCGCGAGCCCTGTTGGCAGTGATGGCGCTGCTGCTGCCGCTGTCCGCCTGCGGCCAGTCGGCCGCGGACAAGTCCTCCGATTCCGGCAAGGACACCCTGGTCTTCGCCGCGGTGCCGGCCGAGACCTCCACCTCCTTGAAGTCCACCTTCGAGCCGCTGGTCAAGCTGCTGGAGAAGGAGACCGGCAATAAGGTCGAGTTCCAGGACGCAACCGACTACGCCGCAGTGATCGAGGGCCAGCGGGCCGGCAAGATCGACATCGCCTCCTACGGCCCCTTCTCCTACAAGATCGCCAAGGACGGCGGGGTGCCGATCACCCCGGCCGTCGCTCCGGTCAACACCAAGGGGGACAAGCCCAACTACACCTCCTTGGCCTATGTGAAGAAGGGGTCGGCCATCAGGTCCCTGGACGACGTGCGGGGCAAGAAGGTCTGCTTCGTGGAGGCGGCCTCCACCTCCGGCTACCTGGTGCCACTGGAAGCCCTGCTCTCCAAGAAGATCGACCCCAAGACCGGGATCAAGCCCATCTACGCCGGCGCGCACGACGCGTCGCTGCTGAGCGTGAACTCCGGCCAGTGCGACGTGGGTTTCGCCCACGACGCCATGCTGACCACGCTCACCGGCAAGAAGCAGATTGCCGACGGGGCGCTGACCCCCATCTGGGAGTCCGAGCCCATCCCGGAGGACCCGATCGCGATCAACACCAAGACCGTCGACGCGGAGACCGTCACCAAGATCACCACCGCGCTGCAGACCAAGGCCAACAAGCCCGCGCTGGTGGAGGCCGGGATCTGCGCCTCGGAGAAGGAATGCGTCCTGCCCGAGGAGATCGGCTATGGCTACGTCGCGGTGACCGATGCGGACTACGACCCGATCCGCAAGATCTGCGAGGTCACCAAGGCGGAGGCGTGCAATGGCTGAGCAGGCCCCCAATGTGGTGCTGGAGCACGTCACGCGGCGCTTCAGCGAGACCGTGCTCGGTCTGGACGACGTCAGCCTGAGCTTCCAGCCGGGCGAGATCACGGTGCTGCTGGGGATGTCGGGGTCCGGAAAGTCCACCCTGCTGCGGCACATCAATGGGCTGCAGCAGCCCACCTCGGGCAGTGTCCAGGTGTTGGGGCGACGGATCGAGCGGGTGGGCCAGGCCGAGCTGCGTCGGCTGCGGCGCGAGGTGGGGTTCATCTTCCAGGACTTCCACCTGGTGGGCCCGCTGTCGGTGCTGGAGAATGTGTGCACCGGCCGGCTGGGCTTCCTGAGCGGCCCCCGGCTCACCCTGGCCAGCTATCCGCGACGGGTGAAGATGGACGCGATGGCCCAGCTGGAACGCGTCGGCCTGGCCGACCGTGCCCACCAGCGCGCCGACACCCTGTCCGGTGGCCAGCAGCAGCGGGTGGCGATCGCCCGGGCCCTGGTGCAGCAGCCCAAGATCCTGCTGGCCGACGAGCCGGTGGCCTCGCTGGACCCGGTCTCCGCCAGCCAGGTGATCGACCTGATCGCCCAGATCAGCCGCGACGACGACCTGACGGTGGTCTGCTCCCTGCACCAGGTGGAGCTGGCGATCACCCTCGGGGACCGGATCGTCGGGCTGCGCAAGGGACGCGTGGTGATGGACCGCCGCACCGAGGGCATCCGCCCGGAAGAGGTGATGGAGGTCTACGACCAGGTGGCCGTCGTGCCGCAGGAGGAACTGGCCGCGGACCAGGCCCTGGTGGGGGCCGGACGGTGAGCTCGCCCGCAGCCGTGCTGGACCGGCGACCGACCCCGGTCCAGATCCCACCGCGCCCGGCGCCCGCGGTGAACTCCATCGCCGTGGCCGGGGTGCTGCTGGGTCTGTTCGCCCTGTCGGTCTGGTCGGTGATCGACCTGCGGATCAACATCGCCTCGCTGGCCGACTCCGGCGCCAATGCCCGCAACTTCCTGGGCCGGATGCTGCCCCTGGACTTTCCACCGCTGGGGGAGCTGGCCGTGATGATCGGCCAGACCTTGGCGATCGTCGGGCTGGCAACCTTGTTCTCGGTGCTGCTCTCCCTGCCGCTGGCCCTGTTGGCCGCGCAGGGGACCACCACCGGCCCGGCCGCCCGGCAGGTCTCGCGGGGGCTGATCGTGCTGGCCCGCGCCATCCCGGACCTGGTGTTGGCCATCTTCTTCTTCCGGGTCTTCGGGTTGGGGGCGCTGCCCGGCATCTTCGCGATGGGCCTGCACTCCGTCGGCATGGTGGCCAAGCTCTATGCCGACGCGATCGAGGAGATCGACCCGGGCCCGCGGCTGGCGATCCGGGCGGCCGGGGGCAGCCGGCTGCAGCAGGTGGTCACCGGGGTGCTGCCGCAGCTCTTCCCGCAGATCATCGCCACGGCCCTGCACCGCTTCGACATCAACCTGCGCACCTCGGTGCTGCTGGGCTATGTGGGCGTGGGCGGCATCGGCCTGGCGATCGCCGACGCGCTGCGCTCCCTGAACTACCAGCGCGGCATGGCACTGGCGTTCACGGTGCTGGTGCTGTGCATCCTGGTGGAACTGGTCTCCGGCGCCATGCGGGCGGCGCTGCTGCGCCGGCCAACCGGAACCGCGCGGCAGCGTCCCACCCACGCGTCGCGTCCGGGGGTGGCGGTGGCCGCCCTGGCCACCAGGGTGCAGGACCGGCGGGCGCCTGACTCGCTGGACGAGCGGCTGCTCAGCCCGCCCTGGACCCCCGAGCGGGTCAGCCGGGTGGTCTGGACGGTGCTCTTCGCCGCAGCCGTGGCCGTCAGCCTGCTCAGCACCGAGATCTCCCCGCGGGTGCTGTGGCGCGGCTTGCTGAACCTGCCAGAGAACCTGGCGCTGTTCTTCCCGCCGGGCGGGACGGAGCTGTTGCCGGACCTGGTGGAGGCCCTGTGGGTGACCGTGGAGATCGCCCTGGCCGCAACCCTGCTGGGCTCGCTGCTGGCCATCCCGATCGGCATCCTCGCGGCCCGCAATGTGGTGCCGATCCCGGCCGTACACACCTGTTTCCGGGTGCTGATCGTGGTGATCCGCGGCATCCCCGAGCTGATCCTGGCCATCATCTTCGTCGTGGTCTCCGGGCTGGGTGCCGTGGCCGGAACCCTGGCCCTCTCGGTGGGCGCGGTTGGCCTGCTGTCCAAGCTGGTTGCCGACTCCCTGGAGGAGACCGACGTGGACGTGCAGACGGCCGTCGCCGCCAATGGCGCCAGCCGGGTGCAGGTCTTCTTCGCGGTCACGCTCCGCCAGGCCCTGCCGGCCTTCGTGGCGCACGTGCTGTACCTGTTGGACACCAACATCCGCTCGGCCACCCTGCTGGGCGTGGTGGGTGCCGGCGGAATCGGCTTCACCCTGCTGAATGCGGCTCGGGTGGTGCAGTTCGACGTCGTGACCACCGTCGTCGGGCTGATCCTGGCGGTGGTGCTGCTGGTGGAGGCCCTGGCCCTGTGGGTTCGGGCCACCGTCCGATGATCGAGCGTGCACGAACGGCCCACGTGGTACCGGCCGCAGGCCACGTCGTCGCATCCCAGGACAGGAGCACCGTATGACCCAGGACCCGACCGCCCGGGCCGCCGTGTGGACCGGGCAGGGCTTCGACCTGCGCACTCTCCCGCTGCCACACCCGGCGCCGGGGGAGGTGCTGGTGGAGGTAGGGCTGGCGGGGATCTGCGGGTCCGACCGGCACACCGTCGCCGGCCGCCGGCCGGCGCCCTGCCCATCCATCCTCGGTCACGAGTCGGTCGGCCGCATCCAGGCCCTCGGTGGCGTGGTGCACGACGTCTCCGGGCGACCCCTCCTGCCCGGGCAGCGTGTGGTCTGGGGCGTGGCCGTGGCCTGCGGTTCCTGTGACCGGTGCGCCGCCGGCCTGAGCGCCAAGTGCCGCACGGTGCGCAAGGTGGGCCATGAGCCGTTCGACGGGCAATGGCCCTTGTCCGGCGGTTATGCCAGCCACCTCCTGTTGCCCGCCGGCAGCGCCCTGGTGGCGGTGCCGGAGCCGATGGACAACCGGGCCGCCGCCCTGACCTCCTGCGCCGTGGCCACCGCGGTGACCTGCGTGGAGACGGCGGAGAACCTGCGGGGTCGGCCGCTGCAGGGCTCGCGGGCGCTGGTAGTGGGGGCCGGCGCACTGGGGGTCGCCGCCTGCGCGGCCCTGCACGAGCTGGGCAGCACGGTCTGGATCAGCGACCCGAACCCGGAACGCGCCGCCCAGGCGATGAGCTTCGGGGCCGACCAAGCGCTGGCGGAGGGCACCCGGGTTGATCTGGCGATCGACTTCTCCGGAGTCGCCGACGGGGTCCGGTTGGCCCTGGACAGGCTGGACCTGGCCGGGGTGGCGGTACTCGCGGGGACGGTGGCACCGGGGCATGAGGTCCAGCTTGATCCCGAGCGGGTGGTCCGCAACTACTGGCGGATCGCCGGGGTGCACAACTATGAACCCCGGCACCTGCTGGCGGCCGTGGGCCTGGTGGACCGCACCCGCGCTCTGGGCTGGGAGCGGCTCACGGCTCCGCCCGAGCCGTTGTCCGAGTTGGCACGTCTGGTGACCAGTTCACCGTCGGATCCTCGGGTCCTGCGCTCCAGCGTCGCCCCCTGATCGCTCGGCGGCCGCCGCACCACTCCCAGTGGTTGCCGCGGTGCGCCCGGCGGGTGCGAAGCTGGAGGCATGGGGATTGCGGGCAGCCGGGAGCAGATCGTCGAAGAGTTGGAGGCGGAGCTGGCCCGGTTGCCGCGTGGGCACCGATTGCCCAGTGAACAGCAACTGATGGCCCGCTTCGACGTGGGCCGCTCCACCATCCGCGGCGTGCTGGCCGAACTGGAGGCCCACCACCTGGTGCGTCGGGTGCCGGGGGTGGGCACCTTCGTACACCAACGGATCCGCTATCCGATCTCCCCCCGGCGAGCCCCCTCGTTCAGTGAGATGGTACGGGCCGCGGGGGCCGAGCCCCGCACCGTGGTCTTGGAGCACGCCACGGCGCCGGTGCCCGCCCGGCCGGCGGAGGCGCTGGGCCTGTCGCAGGGGGATCCGGCGCAACACCTGCAGCGCCTGGGACACATCGATTCGGAGCCGGCCTGCGTCTTCGACGAGTGGTTCGGCCCCCACGTGACGGTGGACCTCGGGCTGGCCCTGCGCAGCTTCGGGTCGGTGGGCCAGGTGCTGCAGTCGTCGGGCTTTCGGCCACGTCGCGCCGTCTCCCGCGGAACCATCCGCACCGCTCCGGAAGCGGTCTGCCGCTGGCTGGGTGTGCCGCCGCGGACCCAGACCTGGTTCGTGGTGAGCACCAGCGTCGACGCCGACTCCGAGGAGCGACTGATGCACAGCCAGGCCTGGACCCGCACCGACCTGGTCCGGATGGTCTTCGACGTGGTGCCGGCGCCGGACGGTGAGGACCAGCCGTGAGTGCCGCCTTTCCCCTGCACGGCGCCCGGTCCTGGGCCATCCAAGACGTCACCCTGGTGCTGGCCGGGCAGCTGCTTCCCGATGCGGCGCTGCTGGTGGCCGACGGCCGAATCCAGTGGTTCGGTGCGCGGGGTGGCCGCGGTGGGCCGCGCCCCAGCCGGGCGACGCCGGTGCTGGACGGTGCCGGGCTCTTCCTGGCCCCCGGGCTGGTGGACCTGCACGACGACGGGCTGGAGCGCGCGTTGCTGCCGCGTGCCGGTGCCGGCTTGCCGCCCGAGCAGGTGCTGCGCGGGCATGGTGCGGTCAGCCGGGCCCACGGCATCACCACCAGTTTCCACGCCATCGGCTTCCGGCGGCGTTCGGCCATCGGGAGCCCGCGGCCAGCCCACCTGACCCCGACGCTGACCGGGCTGCTGGCCCACCCCACGGACGGCCGGATCGACCACCGGGTGCTCTGCCGGCTGGACATCACCGACCCGCAGGGCTGGCCCCAGCTGCGTCAGGCGCTGCCGGGGCTGCCCGCGCCCCTGCTGGTCTCACTGGAGGACCACACTCCGGGGCAGGGGCAGTACCGCGACCTCGCAGCCTTGGCCAAGCGGCTGCAGCAGGACGAGGGGCTCAGCCCGCCGGCCGCCCAGCACAGGATCCGTCAGCTGCGCGAGCACGGGGCCCGGGCCGACGAGACCCGGCGGCTGGCCGAACGGGGGGTCGCCGACGCGCTGCGCTCCCGGCCGGGCCTGGTGGGGGTTTGCCATGACCCGGACGGCCCGGAACAGGTGGAACGGGCGGCCCGGCTGGGCGCCCGGATCGTGGAATTCCCCACCACGGTTGCTGCCGCCCGGCGCTCCCGGGAGCTGGGGCTGCGGATCGCCGTTGGTGCCCCCAACCTGGTGCGTGGCGGTTCCCACTGCGGCAATGTCTCGGCCGCCGAGCTGATGTCGGCCGGTCTGGCCGACATCCTGGTGGCCGACTATGCCCCCGCCACGCTGTGGCCCGCGGTCGGGGCCCTGGTGGCGCGGGGAATGGCCTGGCCCGAGGCGGTCCGGCTGGCCAGCGCGGAACCGGCCCGGGCGGCCGGCCTGGATGACCGGGGGGGAGATCCGCGTCGGTGCCCGGGCGGACCTGGTCCTGCTGGACCCGGCCGACTTGCCCTGGCTGCTGCCGGTGTGGACGGCCAGTGCCGCAGCCCCCGCTACCATGGACGACGACCAGCCCCAGTAGCTCAGCGGATAGAGCAGCAGCCTTCTAATCTGTCGGTCGCAGGTTCGATTCCTGCCTGGGGCGCACCTAGTCAGAGCCCCATTCGCCCTAGTCAAAGGCGGGTGGGGCTCTGATTCTTGGTTAGGAAATGTTCGGCTGGGTTGGGTTCATCTTGTGCCCACAGGGCACATTTGCACGTTCAAATTGGGGCTCTTGTGCCCACGATGTGCCCACGGCTAGACCCCCGAGAGCGGTCACAGCAAACCATCAGCAACACCACCGAGACCCGGCGGGCAGCGAACTCGGCCTCAACTCAGCGACCACCAACACGATAGACACGGTTGTCAGCTAGCTGAGCTTCCACGATGCGAAGTCGCCGCGTGTATTCCTGTAGACGATCTCCACCGGCTTGGCGCCCTTCTCGACGCCGTACACGAGCCACCCATCCGTGAAGGTGTTCGGGGGAACCTTCTCTGCGGCCGGGTAGCGAGGATCCGGCCCGCCTGGCTGGTCCCTGCGCCGAGGCTGCAGCGCATTGTCCTTGGCGTCGTACAGCGTCCAGTGGACCTCCGAAAGCGCCGCCTTGTGGCGCCAACGGTTGGTGAACTTTGCATGGACCGCGATCCATGGGCCATGCTCGTCCGTACCGGATTTGACCTCGGTCACGGCCAGCTTCATTTCTCCCAGATCTGCGGACTCGCCCACGGGTAGCAGCTCAGTCTTGGCCTGTGACGCAGCCGACGCCGCTGGCGAGGGCTTGTCCTTCTGGCACGCGGCCAGGGCGATGACTGGGTAGAGAGCAAGGATCGCGCGGCGCTTCACAGGGAGCTCCAATGACGGGGTAGGTGGCTCCCCCGAGCCGGTCTAGGATCCCGCACGAACAGCCAAGGGCGGGCCAGTGGAGTCCGATCTTCAGCTGCCGTTCAGGCGCTCGGGTCACTGCAAGAACAGCTAGGCAACTGCGAGTGGCGGCTCGTCGTCGCGGATCGTCCACGCGAGCATCCGCGCCCATTGCTCTTGATCGTCGGTGATCGGGCCGGATTGGAGATGGTGTCCCAGTTCGAGGTGCGCGCGGGCGTGGGCAACGGCCCATTGGGGGGTGATGGGGGCGCGCATGACGACGATCTGGACGCGGGGGAGGATCGCCTCGGCCGGGGTGGTGTCCTTGATGACGACAGCCCAGTCCGGCCAGTCTGGGCCTAGAGGGAGAATCTGCACCCCTTCATAGTGCCTCATCGGTTGAAATTTCACTCATTCGCGGTATCGGCCATCCTCGTCGTCCGCAACGAAGCGAGATCCCCGGTCGCGTTGGCGCTCGGCCATAGCGATCAGATTCGGGAGACTCATCCCGATCGCGGCCGCGGCCTTGCTCGTCTCGTCCAGGCTGGCGATTTTCTCGCCGCTGATGTAGCGACTCACTTGGCTGCGCTCGTTGTGCGCGCGTCTCGCTAGCTCGGCCTTGGTGTCGATTCCCTGCTGCTGGGCAAGTTCCCAGATGATCTGCCATGCATGGCTGTCGATGGAGTCGGTGTTGACCTTTGATGCACGTCCCATATGGGCGAGTCTGCCACGAGTCCGTGTCACTTGGCACGCAACCACCCCGGATATCTTCAGGTTTCCCACTTGACGGCGTGGTAAATACCACGCTATGTTTAGGTCTATCAGCCAGTGAACGACAGCAATGCAACTCACTCGGCCCCGAAACCTGAGAACTCCACAGAGTGACAGCAGACCCCAGCCAACCCGGCACACCAGCCACGACCCAATAGCACGGCGAGCGGTGGACAACGCGGAGGCGAGAACCCTCCCGCCCTGAGACACAGGGACGCGGCAAGGGCTGGACTGCACAACCACTAGATGCCGCGCCGAGCGGCGCCGACGCCCTGGACAGGTGCCGGCAACTCGGCCCGCTGCTAACGACGGCCACCGCGTGCGCGCCACCCGTGAGGGTCAGCGACCGATGCCACGACCGAGAGACGATCCCACGTCGCGCAGTACCGCCCGTGCGAGTCGGGCCAGCGGAACGACCCAAACCACCACCGAAAGGAGGGTCACATGAGCGAAACCGACGATCTGATCAACGCTCAGATCCGCGCCGACCTGGCGCGCAAGAAGGACATGAAGCGCACGGACCTCACCAGTGAGTCGATGCCGCTGCCGAAGCTCGAATCGCGCCTGTATGGGGTGACCCCGTGGAAGGCGCACGAATTGGAGGGGGTGTCGCACGCTCTGGGCTATGAGAGCGTGTCGGCCCTGCTGGCGGCCGCGGAGCGTTCCGCTGGCCTCATGCGTGCTAATTAGCACGCTGACCGGACGAAGAAAACCCCGGCGCGGACACGCCGGGGCTCACAACTCACGAAAGGACACCCAAGTGTCTCACGTATCACAGCCAGTGCTTATCTCCCTGGCCACCATCCTCGCCATCCTCGCTTTCCTCGGTATCGGGGCGGCGCTCAGCACAGCAAGCGACTACCCGGCCCAGCCCCCGCTGCTGGCAGCAGACGGCACTCCCGATCGCGGACGGGTGGACTGGCGATGACACAGGAAATCACCCGGGCGGGGCAGTCCCCGTTCGATGACGCACGCCGAACGGACGAGTTCGGCAACGAGTACTGGTCAGCCCGCGACCTGCAACATCTCATGGGCTACGCCCGCTGGGAGGACTTCAAGAAGGTCACCGAGCGAGCGATGGCCTCAGCCGCCAATAGCGGGCAGGCTGATGGTTTTTCGGCGATCACCGAAAAACTACCCGGCGGTGGGCGCCCACGCGAGGACTACCGGCTGACCCGCTTCTCGGCCTACCTCGTCGCCATGAACGGTGATCCCAACATGGCGCAGGTGGCCGCTGCTCAGGCGTACTTCGCTGTCCGCACCCGCGAAGCCGAGGTTGCCCCAGCGCAACCCCGCGAACTCACCGCCGACGAGATCGTTGCCCAGGCGCTGCAGATCACGGTCAAGCGAGTCGAGGCACTGACCGCCACCGTCGAGACACAGCGCGCCACGCTCGCCATTGTCGAGCCCAAGGCGCACGCCTTCGACCGCTGGCTGTCCAGTAACCCGGACTACAGCGTGGATGAGGTCGCCAAGGCCCTGCACGCGCTCGGCGTGGCCACGGGACGCAATCGCCTCCACGCCTACATGGCCAAGCCCAAGGACCAGGGCGGCATCGGCTGGACCTACCCCGTGGCGCGGGGTCACCGCCCCATGCAAGCCCAGGTCGAACTGGGGCGTCTGGCGGTCAAGCTCGGGCGCTTCGAGAACAGCAAGACCGGCGAGATGGAGTCCACCTCGACCGTCCGCATCACCGCCAAGGGCGCCGCGTGGCTGGCTGCCCACTTCGGCGTCCTCCCTGAGAGCGTCGCCGCCGAACTCAACCACGAGGAGCGCGCAGCATGAAGCCCCTGACAGCCAAGGAGCTGGCCGAGTTCCAGCCCATCCCGAACCACCCGAACTACCTGATCCACCCCGATGGCCGCGTCGCCACCCTCATGAGCCGCCCGCCGCACATCCTGAGTGAACAGAAGGGCTCCATTCCCGCCTTCCGTCGGGTGCGCTTCGGTGGCCGTGACTGGCGCGTCACGGACCTGGTGGCACTGCTGGGTGACCTCACGGCACTGGCTGAGCGCATCGAGCACGAGTACTACGAGGACATTCCGTGGTGACAGGCGAGACGATCAGCCCCAGGGAAGCCGCCACGCGCTACGGCATCGCGTACTGGACCTGCCTGAACCTGCTCCACGCGGGAAAGTTCGGCCCTCGCGGGAAGGGCTGGCGCATCGTCAACCCGGACGCGAAACGCCCCCAGTACCGAATCACTCCCGCTGGGCTGGCGCACTACGAGCGGATCACTGGATGACCGACCAGCCGATTGACCTTGACGCGCTGGTCGCGGAAACCCTCGACGTGGAAATCCCCACCATCGAGCCCCGGCAACAGCCCGTCGCCAGCAAGACAGAAACCCAAGCCGCTCTCAAGCAGTGGCTGCACGAGCGCGAGATGCGCCGACTCATGAGACCAGGAGACTGAAATGACGGAAGCAGAGCAGGGGCTTGTGACGGCCCAGATTGATCATGTGGTGGCGTGCGCGAAGTACGTCGCGATGTGCAAGGTCTCCAAGGCCAGCACAGAGGAACGCGAGGCCGCGGACACCGAGCTGTTCGGGGCGATTGACCGGCTGCGGGAAACGATTGAGCGGGTGGCGAAGTGACTACCTGCGTCCTGCTGATCGCCGTCCTCATGGTCGAGGTGGCGCTGTTCCTCCACTGCGAGGTGTCCTGATGGCTGTGCTCGCCCTGGCAGCTATCGCCCTGTGGTGTCTCGGCTGGGCTGGCGTCTTTGCCGCCGCCCGGATGGTGCCCGACCGTAGCACCCCGCCCAATGTGGTCCAGCTTGACGCCTACCGCCGAGCCGCCCGGAGGGCGGCATGACGAGCCGGCTGGATCCCCAGTCGCTCGCCTACAGCAAGCGGACCGCCAGCGCAGAAGCCTGTTGGCGCTGTGACGGTGACGGTCTGGTCCCGCAATGGCCCCACCATCTGCTCACCCCATCCGAGATTGAGGCCGGTTACGGCTCGTGGACGGATCCGTGTCCCGTATGTGGTGGCACCGGCCGCGACTACCGGGACGAGTGATGGACCCGGACGATCCGGTGCAGGAATGCACCGTCACCCATGGCCTGTCGCTTGGGATTGCGGACCAGTTTCCGCATCGTCACGACGGATCACCGGGCCTGTTCGCCCGCTGCACGGGCGCGAATTGCTACGTCACCGACCATGACCATCCAGCCCCGTTTGTGGGCTATGGCCCGAACAATCCCCGCCCTCGTCGCCGCCGGCATTGGCGCAACAACGGCACTCCGCCCGCGATCGACCCCGATACCGGCGAGCCTACCTATTGAGGAGATACCCATGGATACTCCCACGGGAGTGATGGACGCCATGCCGGATGCCGAGTACCACTCGCATCCGGCACTCTCATCCACTGGGGCACGGCAACTAATGCCCCCAAACTGCCCCGCCAAGTACCGCCACTGGATCGACCATCCCAAGCCACCCACTGACGCGATGAAGCGCGGAACCGCGGCGCACCGCATCATCCTGGGCGCGGGGCAGCAGATCGACGTGCATGACGTGCGCGACTGGAAGACGAAGGCCGCGCGTGAGCTGCGGGACGAGTCTGAGGCTGCCGGGCATATCGCGCTCACCACCGCCGAGTATGCGGAGTTCGTGGCGATGCGCGACGTGCTGCACTCCCATCCGACCATCGGTCGCCTTTTCGATGCCGACCGCGGGAAGCCTGAGCAGTCGCTGTTCTGGACCGACTCGCGCTATGGCGTGCCGTGTCGGGCACGGATCGACTGGATGCCGAACCGCGCCGAGGGGAAGCGTCTCGTGGTCGTGGACTACAAGACGTCCAAGTCCGCGGAGCCGTCCGAGTTTGCCCGGTCCGCCGCCACGTTCGGCTATGCCCAGCAGGCCGATTTCTACATGCGCGGGTTGAAGGCACTGGGGATTGAGAAGGATCCGGCGTTCGTGTTCGTCACACAGGAGACCGAGGCCCCCTATCTGGTGTCGATCACGCAGATCACCCCAGACGACATGAGCCTCGCGCATCACCTGAACGACCGAGCCCTGTGGCTCTTCAAGCAGTGCCGCGAATCGGGCGTCTGGCCCGGCTACCCGGAGCAGGTCGTCACCATCGGCCTGCCCGCGTGGTGGCGGATCAACGCCGAAACCATCATCGACCAAGAAGACGAGGAAGATCAGTGACTCAGCAGAGTTTGGAGCAGATCAGCCAGCCGCAGGACGTTTCCCGGGCGACGCAGATCGAGCAGGCGTCCCGCACCGCCGAGGTGCTGGCCCGGGTGAAGGTGGCCCAGTCGTGCCAGCGGTCGATTCCGCAGGCCGTCGCGGAGATGCGCGAATCATGCGGAACGCTGGCCGTCGCTCAGGGCGCCTTCTTCGCCTATCCGCAGGGTGGGCAGACGGTCCACGGCAACAGCATCCGGCTCGCGGAAGAACTCGCCAGGGTGTTCGGGAACATCGACTACGGCCTGTCCGAGCTGAGGCGCGATGACGAGCTGGGGGAGTCGGAGATGACCGTCTGGGCGTGGGACATGCAGTCCAATTCGCGGGTGACGAGGACGTTCATCGTCAAGCACGCCCGCGACACGAGGCAGGGCCGGAAGAAGATCACCGATCTTCGGGACATCGCCAACAGCAACAACAACGCCGCCAGCCGGCAGATGCGTGAGTGCATCTTCAAGGTGTTGCCGCGCTGGTTCGTGGAGCAGGCAGCCGAAACATGCCGGGAGACGCTGCAGCGCGGCGACGGGAAGCCGCTGGCTGAGCGAGTCTCTGAGCTGGTGGCCGCGTTCGGCCGCGGCGGGGTGTCCGTGAAGCAGCTCGAAACCCACCAGGGCCGGGAGATTGCGGCGTGGACGGAGCGTGACGTTGCCGATTTGGGGGTGGTGTTCCAGTCCCTCGCAGCGAAGGAGATTCGCCGGGACGAGGTGTTCCCGCCCGAAACGGTGTCGGTGGATGAGCTGACTGGCGAGGTTCAGGAGCCGCCGCAGTGACCGTTCTGCCGACCGTGCTTGTTGGTGCGGCCGTGGCGATGGTCGCCGTTGCCCTGTTCTTGTGCGCGTGGCTGATCGCCACGATGCACGACTAGGCGGGGGTCTAGAGCGGGGGAGTGCGGGCGCGGATGGCGCTCGCGGGACCCCACACCAAGGGTCGGGCCGCACGAGGGGCAGCCCGACCCCTTCACGCCCAACTGGATAGAGGAAACCGTCATGCCCAGAATGACCCACGAGCAGGATGCCGCGATGCGAGCGGCCACCGAGCTGATCTACGCCGAGCGCTACCGCCAGCACGCCGAGCACGGAGAGCAGAATCTGCCGCTGGCCAGATATTTTCGAGATTGGCACGAGTTGGAGGCTAGTGGCTGGCGCGCAGCAAACGAGACCTTGGAGCGCTTGAACCTCCACAGCTTCTTCAGCCTCTCCATGGAGGAGGTCAACGAAGCCTGCGCCGAGGTTGACCTCGACCGCCAAATCGAGGAGTGGACCCAGTTCGCAGCCGTCGCACACCAGGGCCTTGAGTGCCTGTTGCGACGCAAGGCGGTGGCGGAATGAGCCTCACTCTCACTGACATCTTCGCGGGGGCGGGCGGGAGCTCCACCGGGGCAGCATCCATCCCCGGCGTGGACGTCGCCATTGCAGCCAATCACTGGCAGCTCGCTGTGGACGTCCACCAGGACAACCACCAGAGCACGAACCACGCCTGCGTGGATCTGCACATGGAGGATCCTCGCAACTTCCCCCGCACCGACATTCTGTGGGCTAGCCCCGAGTGCACGAAGTGGAGCATCGCCAATCAGAAGGCCAAGGCCTTGTCTGTCGAGATGGGCGGTGACCCGACCCTGTTCGACGACGTGCCCGTCGAGCTGGAGTCCGGCGAAGAGGACGAGATCACCCGGAGCCGCCTGCTGATGTTCGACGTGCTCCGCTTCATCGAACACCACCACTACCGCGCCGTCATCGTGGAGAACGTCGTGGACATCGCCACCCAGACGAAGTACTCCGCGGCATGGACGGCATGGCGCAAGGGACTGGCCCGACTGGGCTACGACTTCCGCGTCGTGAGCCTCAACAGCATGCACGCGCAGTTGGGTGGCCTGCCCGCTCCCCAGTCCCGCGACCGGCTGTACATCGTCGCGTGGCCCACTGGCGAGCGAGCACCAGACATCGACCGGGCGCTGTCCCCGGCCGCGTGGTGCGGTCGCTGCGACCGCGAGGTGCGAGCCCAGCAGGCATGGAAGCAGGGCCGCGAGGTGGGCCGCTACCGCGCCCAGTACGTCTACGCCTGCCCGATCTGTGGGCACCAGGTGGAGCCGGGCTGGCTCCCGGCTGCTGCCGCGATTGACTGGAGCCTCCCAGCCGAGCGAATCGGAGACCGCAGGCGACCGCTGTCCGAGAAGACCATGGCGCGGATCCGCGAGGGCCTGCGCCGCTACGGAGTGGCTGACCCGCACCTGACGCAGTTCAGGGAGCGGACACGCACCATTGACCCGCGACGGGATGTACTGCCGACCGTCGTGGCTGACGGCGCGAATCACGGCCTCGTGACACCCCGCGGTGTCGTGCTCGACTCGATCCGGTCGGCCCCGATCATCAGCTCCACCGACGAGCCGCTGCGCACCCAGACAACCGCCTACACCCGCGGCCTGCTGATCCCCGTCGAGGGGCGCAACGGCAAGCAGGCCATGAGCACCGGCGACCCGCTGCGGACGCAGACCTGCCGCAACGAAACCGGCCTGCTGGTGCCCTACTACAGCGCCAGCGAGACGGCCAAGCCCACCTCGCAGCCAGTCGGGACGCTGACCTGCGTGGACCGCTACGCGCTGGTCACGCTCCGCAACCACGGCGAGGCTCGCCAACTCACGGGGTCGATGACCACCGTCACCGCCTCCGGCAATCACCACGGCCTGCTGGACGTGAGCGAGGAGGACGTGCTCGCCTGCCGCTTCCGCATGCTGGAGCCACATGAAATCGCCCTGGGCATGAGCTTCCCGGGTGACTACCGCTGGCAGGGCACAAAGCGGGAGCGCGTGCGTCTGGCTGGCAATGCCGTCACACCTCCCGCGGCGCGTGACCTGGTGATGGTCGTGGCCGAGTCGATCACGGGCGAGCTGATCGAGGTGGCGGAATGACCCCCTCCTGCATCTGCACCCACCCGCACGCCGACCACCAGCAGACCCCAGCGGGTCCAGCCGAGTGTGACCTGTGCGACTGTCAGGAATTCGCTCGCAACTCCATGGATGGCAGCTATGAGGTGTTCGGCTGCATAGTGCTCGACACCGCCAACCTGCACAGCGATCAGCTGGCAATCACCATCGTCGGACCACCTGAACCTAAGGGCATGTCCATCGACGGTGCACGACAGCTCGTCTCAGACCTCCAGCGCGTCATCGCCCGCGCCGAGGAGCTGGACGAACCGCTGTTCCCGCGCCAGACCTGCCCGCACTGCCGCACCGAGCATCCCGGCCAGCAGAGCGGACTCGAAGACCTGGCCCAACCCCTGCCGCTCTGACCAGCGGCCCGACAACTCAAGAGAGGACATGCCCATGGCTCCCATCCGTGGCACCTGCCCCGAGTGCGGGCACTGGACCAGTGACATCCGCCGCTGCCGCCACAGCAAGGCCCGCCGTCAAGCCCTGGCCGAGGACGCCATGTGGCTGCACGAGCGGGGCGAGTCGTGGCCAGCCATCGCCGCCCGGTTCGGGCTCACCGTTACCGCCCTTGAAGCCCGCGTGAGGCGACAGGGCATCGACACCACACCGAGCGGCCTGTGTGCCGCCGTCAACCACGAACGAAGGACTGCCTGATGGCCATGCAAGCACGGCGCGGACTGCTCGCGCTGATCCCCCATGACCGCCCTGGACTTACCAGCGAAGACCCGCTGCGCGATATGGAGATCCCATGCCACAGCGACCCCGAGGGGTGGTTCCCGAACTCATCCGACACCGATGTCAAGGAGACGGCGCGCTCCATGTGCCGCTACCGCTGCCCAGCTCGCCTCGCCTGCCTCAAGGCCGCGCTGGACCTGCAACCGCCGCACAGCATCTGGGGCGGCATCTACATGACCGGCCACTGGTACCGCGACGAGGCCAAGATCCGCCGCGCTATCGAATACCTCGAAGGAGGCAAGGCATGAGCAAGATTGGTGACGCATACCTCGTGGAGCTACTTGCCCGCGCCGTGGCTCGTGGTGGCGCACGCACGCCGGACGAGGTGGTCAAGATCGCCGCCAAGTGCGGCATCCAAGCGCCTCGCGCCAAGCGGGTGGCCGTGGATGCCGGCTGGCCGTCGCTGGAGGCCCTGCACGCATCCGCCGAACGCGCTGGGCGACTGGCGAGCGGCTGGGATCCCGACGCGCGACCTGGCCAGAGCAAGCCGACGCCCGCCAAGGATGACCGCGTGCCCGTCGAGGTCGCCACCCTCTACCTCGACCACCCATCGGCTGACGTGCGGGCGCAGGTGCGGGTCATCGCCGACGACTACCGCAAGCTGGAGCGCCTGGTGGGCGAGTCGATGGTCAAGCCGGAGCCACACCCGGACGCAGGGCGGAGTGACGCATGACCGCCGCCATCCCCGCCAAGTCCGCCGCCGAGTCGGACCAGCGCGACCTCCTCGCCGTCATCCACGCGAGCATCCCGTCCGGCGTCGCATTCACCTCCGAGCACCCCGCGATCCGCGAGTGGATCGACGCACGACAGCTCACCGGCACCAACCGCGAGCACGAACCAGGAGGCGGAGGCGTTGGCCTGGTTCAAGATTGACGACACCCTGGCCTTCAACGCGAAGGTACTTCAGGCGGGAAACGAGGCAGTCGGGCTATGGGTTCGAGCTGGTTCCTGGTGCGCCTCACAGTTGTCGGATGGGGTGATCCCGAAGCCCGTAGTTGCAGCCATGGCCATGGGCGAAGCAAACGCTGAAGCAATTGCTTCGCGTTTGCTTCAAGCAGGCCTATGGAACGAGAGCGATGACGGCTCCTCGTACGTCTTCCACGACTGGTCCGAGTATCAGCCATCCGCCGCTGAAGTGCGAAGCAAACGCGCCGAAGTGTCCCGCAAACGCGCCGAGGCAGGTCGAAGGGGCGGCGTCAAGTCAGGTCTGACTAGGCGTAATGCCGAAGATTCGCGGGGAAGCAAAACCGAAGCAAACAGTGAAGCAAACGGTGAAGCAAAACCGAAGCAAAACGAAGCCCCGTCCCGTCCCGTCCCGTCCCGTCCTACTAAAGAACAGGAGACTACGTCTCCTGTGGGGCGCACAGCGTCCGCTGAGGCCCTCGAACGCGGAAAACGGGGCACGCGGTTGCCACCCGATTTCGTCCCATCCGAGAAGGTCCGCGACATGATCCGCGGCGAGCATCCGCATGTGGACCTCGCCTACGAGCACCGAAAGTTCGTGGACCACTGGACCGCCACCCCCGGCCAGAAGGGCGTGAAGCTCGACTGGGATGCGACCTGGCGCAACTGGATGCGCCGAGCTGGCGAGCGAAACCCACCCCGTCAGCGCCAGCAATCCCAGCCGACCCCCAATCGCCTACAGCGGCAGATTGCCGCAGCAGGCATCACCCCGCCGGGCATGAATCCGGCGCCACCCCTCGACATCATCAGAGGAGAACTCACGTGAACCCACAGGAAGCCGCTGCGGTCCTGACTAAGGCCGTCGCCTACACCGGGCAGTGGACCGACGACAACGCGCCACGAGCCTGGGCCGAAGCGCTCGCAACGGTCCGCCTCGAGGACGCCCTGCAGGCCGTCGCCAACTTGGGTGTGCGGCCCATCGCCTACCCGAAGACGGTCCCGCCGATCTTGCCGGCGAACATCATTGACGAGGTTAAGCGGATCCGCGCCAAGCGCGTGGAGTCCTTCGACGCCTCGATGATCGACATGCCGCCCGGCCTGACGGTCCGCGAATACCAGGACCGGATCAACCGGGCGCGGGAGCTCATGGCCGATGGTCGCCAGCTTTCGCAGATCGAGGCGGTCCCGTTCGCGCCCGAGCGCGGGTCGATGCGCGAGGCGATCCGTGGCCTGATCGCTGCCGCCCACCCGAGGGCGGTGCGCGATGTGGCGTGACCCGAGGCGGAACCGCTGGCAGCAGCGGGTCAACCGGCAGGCGAAGCGGGCAGCCGAGCGGGACGTCTACCTGGCCCGGTTGGAGCGTGATAACCGGCCACACTGGTCGGCCACGCTGATGGCGACATTCGGCAGTGGGGCGGGCTACTGCGACCGTGGCCCGTGCTGCCTGCAGCGAGGCCACAGCGGGCCGTGCCTCCGGTGACCGCGATCACGTGGGAGATCCCCGCCGCCCAGGTGCTCACGCTCAACCGGCTCCCCCGCGACCGGCACGCGCTCGACGCCCGCAAGAAGCAGATCCGGGCCTTGGCTGACCGGCAGTTGCCTGCGATCCCCGAGCCCTGCTTCGAGACGGTCGCCGCCCACTGGACGATCCGATACGGCAAGGGCACGACGCCGAAAGCGGATCCGGTCAACGTGGCTCCGACGACCAAGATCCTGCTCGACTCCTGTGTCGCCGCCGGAATCCTGACCGACGACTCGCCCCAGTTCGTCGCCTATGAGCTGTTCGCTCGCGGCCCAAACCTCGACGTGCGCGGCCTGTACTGGGTCACGCTCAGTCTGACGCCAACGCCGAAACATCCCATTCCTGCCGTTTTACCCGCTTAATCCACGAAGAAACGCGACCGAACATGCCCGGTCGCGTACTCGTCAACCCTAGAGACCTGAAAGGTCGAGAAATCATGATGCGAAGCGAGCAAGAGACCACCATCACCTACGCAGCCGATGACGAGCTGGTCAAGGCCTTCACCTGCCTCCCGCGTGACTTGCGCAAGTTCAAGCGCGACAAGCGGTGGGCGCAGATCGCTGGCGGCACCTACAAGGACGGCACCGAATGGGGTGAGTTCACCTGTCCCTCGGATGGCTTCAACCCGGTGCGAGCGGCCAAGTCGTCGCGGCCCATGACTGACGAGCAGCGGGCGGCCTCGGCGGCTCGGCTCGCTGCCGCCCGCGAGGCGGTGGCGTCGTGACCCGCCCAGGGCCCATGGCCGACATCACCGCCGACGGGATCCTCGACCAGCTCAACAAGACCAACGACGAGTTCAACGACGCCTACGGCAAGTCTCTGAGATTGATCGACTATGACGACTACATCGACTCCCACGCCACCGCCATTCAGGTCTGGGGCAACTCCACCCAGACGGTGCTGGAGAAGTACGCCGACGACAAGCTGACTACCAACCTGTGCGACGACCACACCTGGGACTTCATCGCGCTGATCGACGGCGAGCCGGTGAAGTTCACCTACTACCCGGAGGACGGGCGGCGCTGGCAGGACACCTACTGGGTCGCTGAGCCCATCGAGAACGATGACGAAGACAAGGAGAGCTGACAATGATCACCAACCCGACCCCCATTCCCGAGCCCACCCCCCCGACCGCCGTCCCCGACGAGGTGGTGGAGGCAGCATGGCAGGATCTGGACGCCGAACTCACGCCGTACTGCTTCGAGCAGAGCCCGAGGGAGGTTCTCCGCGCCGCGCTCGCCTCCGCAGAAGCCAAGCGCGCTGAGCTGGAGGCCGACAAGCCCGAGCCCGGCCCGTGGCTGACCGGCGACGAGCTGGAGGCGATCATGCCCACGCTCAAGGCTGGCGACGTGGTGGAGGTGGAGCGCAAGGGCCGCACGGCAACCGGCAAGTTGCATTCAACGAGCGGGGGCGGTCTGGCCCTGTGGAGCCTCTACGTCCGCCTGAGCGGAGGCGAAGTCGGCACCTGTGTCGACGCCCTGCGGATCATCGAGCGCGCACCCAAGCCCGAGCCCGAGCGCGCCTTCGACCAGGTGGTGGAGGCGGCGGTGCATGAGTGGCGGCAGACCACCGGGTCTGACCACGAGGCCATGCGCGCTGCTCTTGCCGCCGCTGACGCCAAGCGCGCCGAACTGGAGGGGCGGGCATGAGCACCCGAGAGTTTGAGGTCGTCTACATCGGCACCGTGCGTGAGGTGTACTACGTCGAGGCCGAGTCCGAGGAGGAGGCGCGCCGGATTTGGAGTGATGTCGAGCCGCTTTCTTCTCACGTCATGGAAGGCGACGTGGAGTCCGTGCGAGACCTGGAGGGGGAGGCATGAGCACCGAGTTGCCGGACTTCAATGCCCACCCCGCGTGGCTGAACTACAACGACGAATCCTACGCCGACTGGTCGCTCCCTGACACAATCAGCCCCGAGGGGCTTGGCCCATGGACGCCGCTGGATACCGCCGAGGAGTGGGTCAAGCGCATCGACCGCGACAAGCTGGCCGAGCGACTACACAAGATCTTCTGCGGCAGTGAGCTGGAAGATGCCGGGGAGCTGAGTGGGCTGGGTGACCTAGCTGTGCGTGCCTATCTACGACAGGCTCAGCAGTGGGCTGGGGCCGTGCTCGCTGCCCTGCCCGAGCTGATGGGTGGTGGCGAGCGATGACCGCCTTCAAGGGTGCTGTCACCCTCCAGTGCAACCGTTGCCCCCGGGTGCTCGTCACGAACTGCACCACCGTTCCCGGGGCGCGCAAGTCGGCCACCAAGTACGGGTGGCGCGTGGCAATGCTGGCTGGCGGGATGCACCCAACCAAGGCCAGCGCGGACCCGAAGGCGCATGACCTGCGTCCGCGGTGCGCGAAGGGCGGTGGGTCCGATGAGTGACGCCGCGACCCGTGCGCGGGGGATCCACGCCTATCACGCGCTTGCAGACGAGGTTAACCGACTGCGGGCTGCGCTCCACCTCCGTGACACCACCCAGAAGCCACCCGAGGCAGCCATGTGGCACTGGTCGCTCATTAGCAACAGCGACTACGCCAAGGTCTGCGCCGAGAACGCTCGCCTGCGAGCGCTCACCACCGTGGATGAGGTGATGGTCGAGCGGGCAGCGAAGGTCCTGAGCGACGAGGGTGCTGACAGCGAGGGCGGTTGGCACTCATGGCGCTGCTTCGACGGGGCTCGCTACCCAGAACCCTGCACCTGCACCCAGGAAGCTGCACGACTAGCCCTCGAGGCAGCGCTGGGGGTGGAGTTGTGAGCACCATCGCAATCGCCGCCGTCCTCGTCGGCGTCACCCTGGCTTACCTCGCGCTCATGGCCGCGCTCGTCGGCCGCAGCAGCCATGACCCCGCCCTGTGCCCCGAGTGCGGGCGCATGGGCAGGCCACTGCCCGATGACGAGACCGTGCGCCACTGCCCGCGGTGTCCGTCCGTCTGGATCCAGCGAAAGGACCGAGCATGAGCACCCGACGAATCCCCCGCTATCCCGATGGTCGAATCCGGTGGCTGATGAATCATCCCGTCTGGCGTGTCGTGTGTGACTCAAATGGGATCTGGCACGCAATCAGCCCAACCCTTTCAGCGGGCCAGCACCTCGACGGGCACTTCCGCTCATGGTCCGAGGCGTACGCCCACGCCCACCGCATGTCACGACAGGGGGTCACGCTGTGACCGAGCCAATCCCCGAGCCCATCCTCGACGCAGTGCGCGAGGCGATGGCCGCCTTCCGCGAGGGGGCCGCAGCCCAAGAGGAGTATCGACGGGCATTCAGCCTGCTGGCTGACCGAAAAGCCGAGGAGCGCGAGCGGGCCGCGCACCTGGCCATCCACGCATCCATGTCCCGACTTCGACGCACCATCAGGGAGAACTCATGATCACCATCAAACCGTGGCCCTCCGTGCGGATCGCCAGCGCCAGCACCACGTGGACCGTGCTCGCCTATGACGCCGACGATGTGGTGATGCAGAGTCGCCATGGCATCACCAGCGAAGACACGGCAGCCGCCGAGGCCGAGGAAATGACGGCGCGCCCCGGCGTGGTGAAGGTCTCCATTCACGAGGTGACTACCCACCAGCTGGCGGACCGCGCATGAGCACCGTCGCCCCTGACCGCTGCCCAGAGTGCGGCGACCCCATCGCAGGCAAGCCGCTGATGAAGCGCTGTGCCACCAGCCACAAGTCCAGGGAGGGCGCATGAACCATCTGCCAACGCTCCAGCTCGCCGCGGCCTGCGAGGCCTGCGCCGCGCTCGGGTATCTGCTGCTCGTCCTCATTGGCAACCGGAAGCCGCGCACCACGGGGTCGCTCCTGTGGGCCATGGTCCTGTCGGCCATCACGGCGTGGGCACTGTGGGGCGACCATCACACGGTGATGCTCGTGCTCGCGTGGTGGTTCGTCGGATGGACGGGCTTCTTGCTCGTCCTGCTGGTGTTCGTGGGCGCTACCCATGCCCGCATCGGAGGTCCGCGTGAGTGACCGCTGCGAGTACTCGGACCTCCCGACCGAGACGTGCGCGCATTGCACCGGCGCAACCGAGCCCCGCTATGGCGACCAAGCCTTGGCGGGGCTCGCTGGCTCGCCGGACCTGCGCAAGGGTCGCCCGGTGGGTCGGGAGCTGGACTCGGGGCGGTTGTTCGCGCCGGCCGATGTGACCATGCCGGGCTGGGGTCAGCCGTGCGCCAAGTGCGGGGCGATGGCTGGGGATGCTTTCATCTGTCCGCGATGCGTGGAGCAACTGGAGGTGGATTGCGCCAACGCGCCAATGCTGCTGGATCAGCTGGAGGTGACCGTCACGCGGTTGGACAGGGTCTATCGTCCAGCTCCACCACCGGATGCCGAGGCTAGTGAGCCGATGCCGTACAGCGTGGCCGCGTCCGCTGCCCGCGATGAGCTGCGATGGGCATTGGTCACGGGCGCTCAGGCCGTGCTCGTGCGACTAGGCAAGCAGTGGGTGGGCGACGACTCGCCCGCTGCCGTGGCCGACTGGCTGGGTCGCAACTCTGCGTCGGTGGCGCTGCACCCCGAGGGTGACCAGATCGCGCACCAGGTGCAGGCCGCGATGCGCAAGGCCCTGCGAGCCATCGACACGATGCCAGAGCGCGTGCTGGCTGGCCCATGCCCGACGTGCGGGTCCAGGCTGATGGCCTTCAGGGGCTCGCCCACGGTCTGGTGCGACACCTGCGCCAAGCGACACCAAGTGGCCGACGTGCGCGCCGGGATGATGGCCCGCTTCGAGGGTGAGCTGTACACTATCTCGGGGCTGGTCACCATCGCTCGCACCATGGGCTACACCGTGCGCAAGAAGGTCGTCGAGGACATGGCTCGACGTGGCCGCATCGCACCGTCCGGAGTCTCGTCGGATGGCTGGAGGACCTATCAAGCGACGGACCTGCTGACGGTCCTCGAAGAACGGGAGACATCATGAGGAGCAGCCAGGGCATTGCCCAGTCGCCAAACGGGTACGAACGACGCGCAGCCCGCCGCCGCAAGCAGCTACAAGACGAGCGCAAAGCCCGCCGCGCCCGCGAAGAAGCCGCACGGAGTCATGCCGTCGTCATGACGACCACCCCAGCCATCAACGGCACCCAGTGGCAATGGCACTGCAATGACTGTCACATCGGCGGTTATGGAAACGATTGCACCGCCGAAGAAGTATCCGCCGCTGCTGCACTTCACCGCCTACGCCACGGAGGGCACAGCGACAAGGGTGCTCAAATGGCGCTGAATCAAGCACTGAAACCACTGGCAGACGAATGGCGGTCACTTCTGTCGTAACGCCGAAGATGCCCGTGGACATCTTCGACTAGACATTCGGCATGCATGCGGGTACCCTGCATGTAGGTTGGTCGCCAGACCAACTAGAGACTTCGAGAGGAGGCCCGTCGCACTTCGGTGCGGCGGGCCTTTTCTCGTTGAGCCACAACTGAATAGCGGCAGCGGGTGTTGGCTGGGGAGCTTGCATGAACCCGCCCGCACGGCCGACGCCCACCCCGAGCGGATCGGGGCCACAGACCCGGTGGTCAGCAGGTTCGAGCGACACACAACAAACACCGCCGACGCAGGCGCGACGCGATGGGGATCGCGAGTGTGCGAAGCGCTCCCTGCTGACCACCGGCTACACACGGGAGGCGCGGCATGGCGAAGCTGCCCACCTGTAAACTCACCCCACTGCCCAGCACCATCACCCTCGCCATCGGAGGCGAAGCCGAAAGGCTCGGACTCGAAACGCCACCCGACCGCATCGACGGACGCACCATCCAAGGTGAGCACGGCAACCTCTGCCTCTGGCTCAACGTCGGAGTCACGGCCGCGCCTTGGCCCATCGTCGCCGGAGTCATTGCACACGAAGCCGTACACCTCGTGGACTACGCCTTCGAGTACGTAGGCGAGGAGCATCGCACCGACGAGATCCGCTCCTACTATGTCGAGCACATCACCACATGGGCCGCTACCGAGGTAGAGAAGCGGCGTGACTGACTATCGCCCGACAACCTGGTGCGAGCCAGGGCTGTGCGGATGGTGCGACACATACCGACCGACAGGAGGCGCGATGGCCGACCGCAGGCGCATGACAGTAGCCAACCTCAAGGATCTGGATGTCCCCACCGCCGACCTGCTCGACTATGGAACCGAGCGCTCCCGGTTGGGCCATCTCGTTGAGCAGCTCGTTGCCATCCGTGAGGAGCGGCACATGAGCCAGCGCGATGTTGCCCAGATCATCGGTTGCAGCAATAGCACTGTTTCGAGGTTCGAGAGCGAGCGAGGGTTTGCGTCCGGCGCGTGGATGATCCCCTCCTATGCCTATGCGGTCAGGGCGTGGCTCACCCTGAAAGCGAAGGCTGAATGATGGGCAAGCGCAAGGCGCTGAGGCGCAAGCTGCTCAAGCGCATCCGGCAGATCGAGAAGCAGCTCGACCCGAGCTACGCGACGCACGAGGCTGAGGCAATCGCCCACCTCGCACGTGCGCGGCGAGACCTGAAGTGAGAGGATGTCCGCCATGACCATGACGCCCATTGAGGACGTGATCGCCGCCGCCGAGCGACAGGCTGAGATCGACTGGGACCTGGAGCACCGAGCACCCCAGCCGTGCGAGCACCAGAGCGTCATCGAAGAGCGCATGATGCTCGGTCCAGTGAGGTGCTTCTGTGCCTACTGCGGAAAGGTGATGCCGAAGCTGCTGGAGGCGATCAATGACCGGTGAGGGCATGAAGAACGCGTGCCTTTCAGGCAGGGATGTTCTCTGGTCGACATCGGAAGATCCCTTTGCGGAATGTGAACTGATCGGCGAGCTGGAGGAGTTTAGCGAAGGGCTCCGGTTCACCCCTCGTGACGGGCTGTCTCTCACCGCCGCGCAGCTTCGGGAGGTTGCTGACATTCTCAACCGCGCGAACAAGGGGGTGAGAGCATGACCGTCGCTGAGCTGATCGCCAAGCTGCAGGACATGCCGCAGGATGCCGAGGTGCTCATCGAGTACGAGGACGGCTACATGAACGAGGTGTATGACACGGAAGTCCTCGACGTCAAGCAAGCAGGCGTAGCTGTGCACATCACTGCGAGGATCTGACACGAGGGGGGTGGGTCGTGGCACTCAACATCTGCGCCGAGCCCGGATGCCCAACGCTCCTACCCAAAGCCGGACGATGCCCCAAGCATCGCAAACAGTCGCCCACCTATACCGAGCGCGACCATGCCGAGCGCATGAGACGCAAAGCCGCCGTCGATGCGTGGAGGGCTGAGCATGGCAACTGGTGCCCAGGCGACGAAGCCCACAATCAACACCCATCCAACGACCTCACCGCCGAACACACCACACCAGTGGAATACGGCGGCATTAACTCCAGGCTGACAATCCTCTGCCGAAGCGCGAACAGCGCCCGCCGATACCGACTCAGGTGAGACACATGGGGGGGGTGACCCCCGCCCAGGGGGGGCGCTCCACCAGCGCCGGTGAGGGCCTTCCGATGTGCGGAGGGTTCAAAGAACTCTAGGACTGGTACTAGACAAGGCGAATGAGGTGATCACCATGGCTCGAGGTGGCGCCCGCAATCGATCTGGACCCCCGCCAGACCCGAACTCCGAGAGGTCCGAGCGCCGCGGCTACAGCCTCACAGCGCTCCCGTCGCATGGCTATGACGGTCCAGTGCCTGAGTGGCCCCTGAATCGCCGCATCGTGCAGACGCCGCAGGCTGTTGACGGCAAGACGGCAATGATCTACGACGAACACGAGACTGAGCAGGCGAACGAGCGAGAACTTGAGGTCTGGGCTTGGGCTTGGTCCACCCCGCAGGCCTGCGCCTGGTCGATGCCGTCCGAGTCATGGCGCCTACTGACCATCGCCATGTGGGTTCGGATCTACGTGATCTGCGAATCGAGCTGGGCTACGTCCGCAGATAAGTCGAGCCTCCATAGGTTTGCCGATCAAATCGGCATGACTCCTGCTGGTCTCCGTGAGAACGGCTGGAAGATCGTCCATGACGAGCTGGCCGACAAGGCGGCCGAGAAGGAGCAGTCCACCGCATCGCCGGTGGTTGCCCAGAGGAGGATGCGGGCGGTCCCGTCCTGAGGTGGTGGGGTGAATGCGCTCGTCTTCTGTCGGCTTGATCGACTTTCCCACGCTCGGCGACCTTGCTGATGCGTGGATCACCCGGCACTGCCTAATCCCCGATGGCTTCAAGCGCCGCCAGGCTTTCGTCCAGTATGACTGGCAATTCTGGTGCACCGCGAACCACCTGCAGGTTCGCGATGATGCCGAGTTCGACCCCGAAGACCCGCCACTGAATCAGGCGTTCGTCTATCGCCGGACCGACGTGGTGGCCGCCCAGAAGGTCGGCAAGGGTCCGTGGGCTGCGTGCCTGCTGGCGCTCATGGCCGCTGGACCCAGTGAGTTTGCAGGATGGGCCGAGGAGGGTGACGCCTATCGGTGCGCAGATCATGGCTGTCCGTGCGGTTGGGTCTACCCCTACCTGCCCGGTGAGCCGATGGGTATGCGTCACCCTTCGCCGCTGATCCAAGCCCTGGCGACATCGCAAGAGCAGGTGGCGAACATTTGGCGCCCACTGTCGGCCATGATTCGCTTTGGCGGCTCGCGACTCGGTAAGCTGCTGGCCCCCCGCGAGGAGTTTATTCGCATCCGTAATGGTGGCGAGGATGAAGACCTCGAGATGGACCGCATTGACGCCGTGACGAGCTCGGCGCAATCCCGTCTGGGTAACCCGATCTCGGGCTATGTGCAGGATGAGACCGGCACGCACACTGAGCGCAACGGCATGGCTGACGTAGACCGCAAGCAGCGCCAGGGCGCGGCCGGCATGAACGGGCGCGGCTTCACTACGACGAACTGCTGGGATCCCACCCAGCAGAGCGTTGCCCAGAAGGACTACGAGGCCGACGATCCGGACGTCTTTACCTTCTACGCTCCGCCGCCCAAGGATCTCGACTTCCATGACGATGTCGACCGCCGCAAGATCCTCGAGTTCAACTACTCAGGGAGCCCGCACGTCAAGGTCGACTCCATCGAGGCTGAGGCCGTCGCCATGATCAAGCGTGGCGATGGCGCGGCCGCCGAGCGGTTCTTCGGGAACCGCATCGTGGAGGTCAAGGACGCATGGATCAGCTCGGAGGTATGGGATGGCAGCTACGCGGGAATGGCTGCCGAATCCTGAGCCGGGAACGTCCATCTGCCTCGGCCTGGACGGCTCGGAGGTCAGCGACTACACGGCCATCAAGGCCGAGACTTCGGGCGGGCTACTGTTCACTCCGCGGTGGATGGGTCGCCCGACAATCTGGAACCCCGCCGACTATGGCGGTCGGATGCCTCGCCATGAGGTGGACGCCGCAGTGGACTGGCTGTTCGACGCCTACGACGTGCAGCGCATGTACTGCGACCCGCCCTACTGGGAAACCGAAGTGGATCAGTGGGCACTTCGCCATGGCGAGGATCGGGTGATTCGGTGGCCCACCTATCGAGCACAGCAGATGCACGCCTCACTGGAGCGCTTCGTGATCGACCTCGGATCCGGCCGCATCAAGCATGACGGCTGCCCGATCACTACCGAGCATGTGCGAAACGCTCGGATGCTCTACCGCAGGGATGGGCGCTACGTGCTGGGGAAGCCGGATGTTGCCCGCAAGATCGACGCGGCCGTTACCAGCGTGCTGGCCCATGAGGCCGCCGCGGACTCGCGTGCCTCCGGATGGGGCAGCGAGGAAGAACTGCCACCGCTCATGTTCGGAATCCGCTAGTCACGCCAGGAGGTGCGATGCCAACCGTCATCCAGTGGGTGCGCCACCTCGAGTCGCAGATTGCCGCGCAGGCCGCCTACGCGAATCCGTGGGAGACGCGCTATCAGAACAGGTACGTGATCCCCTTCGTACAGCGGGAATACCGAGAGGTCTACGGCTCATCCAAGGTGGACGCCCTGATGGCGATTCGCCCGCCCCGCACTGGCACGGCCGCCGTGGTCGTGGATGCCCTGGCGGAGCGCATGAGCGTTATTGGCGCCACCGACGACGGCGGCGGAAGTGCCGCCGAGCTCGTGGAGCGCGCTTGGGCTGAGAATGACCTTGATGTGATGCACGGAGAGTTGCACCGCGAGGCCATGATCAAGGCCCGCAGCTTCGTGCAGGTATCGCGTTCTACTGATGGTCGCGCCATCGTCGGAATCGACTCTGCCGAGCAGGTGGCCGTGCACCGCATGTCGGCGCCACCCTACGACGTCGACGCCGCGCTCAAGATCGCCGTGGACGAGTGGACGGGCCAGCGGATGGCCCGCCTGTGGCTGCCCGGCCGCAACATTGACCTGGCGTACGAGGCCAGCAAGTACCCGAGCCTTGAGGGTACCGGGGAGTGGTCGCGCTGGCGCATCGTCAAGGACGAGCCGTCCGGCCTGCCGTGGGTGCCGGTCTGGGAGGCGCAGTCCCAGCCCCGTTTGCTGGCTCAGCCGACGTCGGTCATCGAGTCGATTGACACGATGGTGGACATCGTGGACCTGATCGAGGCCCTGATGGTCTTCGCCGGGCACTTCGGCGCCGTCCCGATTCGCTGGGCGACTGGCCTCGAGGTGCCGCGTGACCCGAAGGACAAGACCAAGGTCTTGCTGGACGCAAAGGGCAAGCCCCTGATCGGCTTCGATGCCCGCGCCGACAAACTATGGGTGAGCACGAGCGACAAGACACAGTTCGGTCAGTTCACTCCGGCCACGCTCGATGGCTTCACCTCGTGGGCCGAGCACGCTTCAGCGCGGATCCGCGAGCGGACTGGCGTCGCATCCACCTATCTGTCACTGGACCTCAAGAGCCATATGTCGGCCGAGCTGCTGAAGACGGACGAGGCGCCGATGGTGCGCCGCGTGAACCGCATGGCCAAGAGTGGATCGTTCGGTCAGGTGTGGCGCCGTGTGATGCAGACGATCCTCGCGATTGAGGATCCGGCCATGGCTGGCAAGGTCCACGTCAAGCCCCGGTGGGAGTCGCCCGCGACTCGCATTGAGACGCAGGACGCCGACACCTTCTCGAAGCTGGCACCTCACCTCGGGGCGTCCGTCGTCGCGCAGAAGGTGCTCGGATGGTCCCCGATTGAGGCTGAAACCGGCATTCGTGAGGCGGCCGACATTGCAGCCGCCAAGGCTGGCGCCGACGCGCAAGCCGTGGTGGCAGGCATGAAGCCGCTGATGGCGAGTGGTCTGGATGCTGAGGTCAGCTGAGGCGCTGTACAACGCGCAGCAGGCTCGTTACGCGAAGTTGGCGATCCTGCTGGCGCGAGAGTGGCGGAACTTCGGGGGAGACTTCGACTCATCATGGGCCGAGGTTGGCCCGCGAATCATGGCCCTTGTCTCCGCTGCCCAGACTGGTGCCGCCTATGATGGCGCGCTGTCCATGCATCGCCAGCTAGTCGAGGGCGGAGCGGCGATTGAGCCTTCCGCGGTCATCATCCCTGGGGCGTGGGCTGGTTGGTCTGACGAGGGTCTGCCCATCGACCGCCTGCTGTACAACTCGGTGGTGCAGATGCGCACCACCGATGCGGGGTCGCTGGACGAGAGGTTGAAGATTGGTTTCCAGCGCTTGGTGGTGCTGAGTCGCGAGCAGGTCGGCAATGCCGGCCGCTCTGCATCTCAGGTCGCTATCGCTGCTCGTCCTGGTGCTGGGTATACGCGCATGGTCAACCCGCCATGCTGCAAGGACTGCGCTTTGCAGGCCGGCCGATTCTTCCGGTGGAACGCTGGCTTTCAGCGCCATCCGGGCTGCGACTGCGTGCATGTCGCGGTAGCTGGCGGGAGTGTTCCGCGGGGACATGCGGACGACGTGCCGACGTCACAGATCCATGACCTGACAGACGGCGAACGATTGGCGCTCGAATCCGGCGCTGACCTGTCTCAGGTCGTCAACTCCCAGCGCGGACCAAGCAAGGCGGGCCGCTGGACAACCGAGTCGACCACACGCCGCGGGATGCACCACGGCAAGGGCCGGCGAATGACCCCAGACGCCATCTTGGCGCAGGCCAAAAGCCAAGACGATGCCGTGCGACTGCTCACCGAGAACGGCTACATGGAGGGCCTCGGGCGCGGCAAGGACTTCGAGGGCTATGGCCAGTACGGGCGCGGCGGCACCCGCGTGGGTGCCCGTCATGCCGTCGAGCAAGCCCGCATCACCGGAGTTCGTGATCCGGGATCGATCTACACCATGACCGCCGCCGAGCTTCGGCGGAACAAGACCATCACCACATGAAGGAGACGCGATGTCCACCAATCTCACCCGTGACCAGATCAAGGCCGCATACCTCGCCGGGGCGCTGAGCCCCGTCGAGCTGATCGAGCTGAACCGCCAGATCTTTGGCGACGCGCAGATGAACGCCGATCCGGTTGACGGAGGCGATCTGACCGAGAAGCCCGAAGGTGTGACCGACGATGAGTGGTCCGCGCTGGGGGATCCCGGCAAGCGTGCCATCGTCCGTGAGCGTGAGCGCGCCGCCAAGGCCGAGCGCGAGCTGCAGGCCCTCCGTTCGCAGGCCAACCCGAAGCCCGCGCCGCCGAAGCAGCAGGCCCCCGAGCCGCAGGCGAAGGAGTCCGCCGCGGATCAGCCGGACATCGCGGCCCTGGTGCAGCAGGCGGTTGCTGACGCCATCGCTCCCATGCAACAGGAGCGCGCCAGCCGCGAGCTCCGAGATGCGGTCACCAGCGCAGCGGGCGATCTGCTGCACGATCCGAGCGATGCCCTGGCGCAGATTCCCGCCGAACAGCTCACCGACAGCGACGGGCGGCCCGACGCTGCCCGCATCAAGTCGGCGCTGGAGGGGCTGGTCAAGACCAAGCCGTATCTGGCGAAGCAGGCCGACACGCGCCGTTTCGCGACTCCCGGCGGTTTCGTCGGGGGTGGCACGGCCAAGCAGGCCAACGAGTCCGAGGTCATCAAGGCCTCTCTCGCCAAGATGGTCGCCGCTACTGGCGCCAAGGTCGCCCTGCAGTAACACCCAAGAACCGGTGCCCGGCGCGATGCAGAGCACCTGCACCAAAACCCATCGAGTCTCTAGGAGGAGACAAGCATGAGCAACTTCGCGCCTGAGCGCACCAACTACACCAGTGGCGACCGCCGCTGGGCACGCAACTTCCTCGCACTGGACACCAATGGCGTCACGCTGGATGGCGCCAAGTTCACCGCCGGCCAGACCATCCCGTCCGGCACTCACATCGGTCGCATCACCGCGACCAAGTTGTATGCCAAGTACGACCCCGCCGCCACGGACGGCACCGAGAAGTCGGTTGGCCTGCTGGTCAACGACTGGGTGGCAGCTCCGGGTAAGCACCTGGTGGCCGTCGCTTCCGGCGGTGGCCCTGTGGATCGCCGCTACCTGCCCGCAGGTCACGATGCGGCCGCTGAGGCTGACCTGACCGCCATCAACTTCATCAACTGATCGGAGCCACCACCATGCAGATCATCGATCTTGTCCCGGACCTGCGTCCGGTCATCCTCGCCGCCCGTGAGATGCGCGATGCGCGCAACTCGCTGGCGACCTTCCTGCCCTATGCCGAGCGCCAGACGGTCAGCTACCGCCTGGGTCGCCGTCAGCGCGCCGACCAGACCGTGCCGATCCGCGCCATCGACGCCCCTTCCATCCCGATCCGGCTGCCCGGCGTCAACGTCGTCAAGGGCGACCTGCCGGCCATCACGCCCCGCGTGGATCTGTCCGAGCAGGATCTGACCAACGAGATGATGGTGGCGCAGCAGCTCAACGGCCAGACCGTGGACTGGATGCCCGCCGTCATCAACGCCGCTGGTCAGGCGGCGCTCACCGTCGACAATACCTTCGAGGCTCTCCGCGGCCAGGCGCTGTCCACCATGGGCATCGCGCTCACCTCCGAGGATGGCCTGACTCACGAGGTGAACTTCGGCGCCACGGCTGAGCAGACCACCACGGTCACCACTCCGTGGACTGCCGGCGGCAACGCCCTGGCCGACTTCCGCGCCGCCGCGGCCAAGCACCTCGACATTGCGGGCATGTCCGCCGGTGTGGTGCTGACCACCAGCCGCGTGAAGGGCGCCCTGCTGGCCGCTCTGGGTGCCGCCTACCCGCAGCAGCCCGTCGATCTGAACACGCTGAATGCGTACCTGACGGCCAATGATCTGCCGCAGATCATGACCTACGACCGCACCTTCACCGCCTACGACGGCACGAAGCAGCGCGTCTACCCCGAGGGTCACATGACCTTCCTGCCGTCCGCGACCGACACCATCGGCAACACGGAGCTGGGCATCACCCAGGAGGCCGTGCAGCAGACGCAGCGCCTCCAGCTCAATGGCGCGGCCGCGCTGATGCCCAGCGAGGCGCCCGGCGTCACCATCGTCACCCTGGGCAAGGACGATCCGGTCCAGCGGGCCGTCAAGGCCGCCGCCATCGGCATGCCGGTCATCCGCGACATCGACCAGATTACCGTCGTGAAGGGCATCTTCTGATGGCCGGCGCGAAGCTGATCGAGCAGGTTGTGCACGGTGGCGTGATCTACGCCGCCGGCACGGCCCGCGCCGATGCGCAGGACGTCCCCACTGGCCCGTGGTGGTCGGAGCCCGTCACCGACACCAAGCCCGAGGCGGCAGACGAGCCCGTCACCGACACCAAGCCCGACGAGTCGTGGAAGAACGACGACATCAAGGCCTACGCCGAGAGTCACGGCATCGATCTGGGCGAGGCGAAGACCAAGGCCGACATGCTGGCCGCCATCAACGACTGACGGGAGGTGCGGCCCATGATCACCATCGAGGACATCGCGGTCGAGCTTGGCCGCACCACCCCGGAGGCCGAGAGCATCGAGGCGAAGCAGTGGGAGTCGTGGATCAAGCGGGCAATGGCCGCTATCGAGGCTCGGGCCACGAGCCTCGGTGTGCCCCTTGGCTCCATCGATCCTGACGCGCTGGACGAGGTGGTCATCTACGCCGTAGTGCGTCGAATCTCGCGACCACCGGACGCTGCCGTGCAGGTGTCCGAGTCGGTCGGCGTGGACGACGCATCATGGCGTACTGACCGCCGCTACTCCACTGGAGTGGGCGATGTCTGGATCTCCGATGACTGGTGGTCCCGGCTTGGCCTCTCTGGTGGCGACCCCGGCTGGTCTGGGTCGATCGGCTATGGCGGTGGGCTGTGATGGGTACGCGCATGCTCATTGGCGATGCCATTGCCGGCGCGCTTCCCAGGCTCCGAGCCGAGGCTGAATCGCTGCTGACGGACACCGTTGCGCTCTGGCGTGGTGGGGCGGTCACGGTGGATGACCTCGGGACGGAGACGGTGGGGCGCGTGGTCGTGTGGACTGGCCCGGCGCTGGTCAAGGACACCAAGAGTGAGAGCTTGCGGGACGTCGTACTGGCCGCTGGGCAAGTGGCCGACTCGCTGGCCTACACGGTAAAGCTCCCCATTACCTGCCCGGTGCAGGTGGGGGACATGGCCGAGGTGACCGCTTCGCATGATCCGTCGATGGTGGGCCTCTCGTGGCACATCAACGGCGTTCCGCGTGAGGGCCATGCGGTGCTCCATCGCTGCCCGGCTGACCTGGTGGAGGTGTCCTGATGGGCGCCGACGCCAGCGAGGTTGCAGGGCTGGCGAAGGATCTTGCTGCAGCGCCCAAGAAGATCACCCCCGAGGTTCGCAAGGTGGTTCGGTCTCACGCTGACAAGGTGCGGGATTCGGCCAAGGCGAAGGCGCGTCGGAGGACTGGCGCGCTGCAGGGGAGTATCACCGTCGAAGGCCAAGGTAACGGCGATTCTACGTCCGCCACCATCGAGGCCGGCATCCGCTACGGATGGTTCCACGAGTACGGCACCTCGAAGATGGCACCCCAGCCGTTCATGTGGCCTGCCGTCCTTGAGGTCGCGCCCGGATTCCAGCAGGAGCTAGCCGAGGCGATGAGGGAGGCGACGCTGTGAGTGCCGCCGACGACATCCTCGCCGCTGCAAAGACGGTCTGCCCTGCATTCCACGCGGGCAAGGTGCCAACCGGACAGCAGGCCCCGTATGCGGTGCTCCACTCCGCGCCGTACACCCCAAATGCCCGTCAGCTTGACGGGCTTCCAGCGAATCGGGCGACCATCCATCGCCTGATTGTCGTGAGCAACAACAGTCGAGGCGCGGCCATCTTGGCCGATGCCGTCACGCGCGCCGTCGATGGCATCCCGTCTGACGGCCACCTGCTGATGGTGACCAACGTGTCACCCCCCGTCGATGACCGCACGGACTCGAGCGCCGTGTGGTGGACGTCCACGCTCGAAATCACGCATCACACCTAGGAGCTGACATGGCTGATCTCGTCCGGGTCAAGGGCCCGACCACCGAGTACACCACCACCAAGGAGCTTGCCGAGCGGGACAAGCTGACCATCCTCGACAAGCCCGCCGCCTACGAGTCCGGACACAAGGCGGGGCTCCCGCTGCCGTCCAAGCCGCTCACCACCACCAAGGAGGCCGTCGCCAAGACCGCCGCCGCCACCACCAAGACCAAGGAGGCCTGACATGGCATCCGTGAAGTTTTTCGACGGCCGCACCACGGCCACCAACGTCGCCGGGTACACCACCGTCGTCGCCATCCCCGCCGTGGCGGGCTTCGACATCCCCACCCTGACCCTCGCCGAGGTGGAGGCCGGGACGCGGATCGACTGCGCCATCCGTGGCCTGAAGATCACCCCCGACGTCAAGAACAGCCAGGACCAGTTCTTGTGCGACGAGAACAAGGTGGAGTTCGCCGGCGCCATCGAGTATAGCGCCGACGACCTGATCCTGCAGGCGGGCGACCCGCAGAACCTCGACCCGTTCCTCACGTCGCTGGTGCGCGGGCAGACCATCATCCTGGGCGAGCGCTACGGCATCAAGTCCGCCACCGACTTCGCCGCCGACCAGATCATGAACCGCCTCACCAAGGCGGAGGTCACGTTCGCTGGCTGGGTCGACCCCGAGGCCAACGACGAAGGCAAGAAGGCCGAGTGGATGGTCAAGCTGGCCGTCAAGGGCCAGAAGACCAACGTCACCATCACGGCCTGACCCCCCCGATCCCCTGCCCGCGTGACTGGTGAGAGCACGCGGGCAGGGCTGCACCACCTCTCTCACCGAGCGTCGTCCGACTGGTCGGGCGCCCGCCTCCAAAGCGGGCATCGAGGGTTCGACACCCTCACGGCGTGCTGCGACGGCCTCGCCTCTCCATGGCAAGCGCACTTGGCCGTCAGCTCATATCACCTCTCGCCCAAGGAGTTCTCATGTCCGAGCCCATTGAAATTGTCGAGGACCGCGAGCCGAATGCTGGCGCACTCGTCTGGCGCAAGGAGGACGGATCGCACGGCCTCATCATCGGCAATGTGAACTACTCCAACGTTGTCTCCGAAGTGCTCATCGCCATCGAAGCCGGGGGGTCCGGGGGCAGATACGGGATTCAGCGTCCGCGACTGACCATCACGCTCGCGCTCGATGACATCGAGTACCGCAAGCCCACCAGCCTCTGATCTCACCACCTCTCTCACCAAGGAGCACCACCATGAGCACCACCATGAGCACCACCGTCGACGATGTGACCGCCCTGCGCGCCCTCGCCTCCGCCCGCGGCATGCAGCCCAAGCCCGTGTACATCGTGCTGGACGACGAGCTGCGCGACCAGCTGCAGGAGGTCAACAGCCTGCTGTACGCGCTGGACCTCGCCAAGGTCGCCATCGAGACCGCCGACGACGAGCCCGACGAGGGCGACGAGGGCGACGCACCGACCGACCCCGGCTACCTCGGGGAGGCCCCGGAGCCCGTCGACCACGAGAAGGTCCGCACGGAGCAGCTCGCCAGCATCAAGGAGCAGCGCGAGGCTGCGGAGGCCAAGCGCGCCAAGCTGGAGGCTGACGCCATCGCCGCCAATGTCGTGGTCTGCGTGAACTTCCACCGCCTCCCCCCCGCTGACTATCAGGCTGTGGTGGACGAGGCCGACGCCTACCTGCGCGAGCACGCCGACGAGGACGCCCTGACGCCCATGCGTGAGCGGCTGGAGGAGCGCGTCAAGGCCCACCTGCCCGCCCTGTGCTACCACAGCGTCTCCAAGCCTGACCTGAAGCACGACCTCGGCATGACGTGGGACGAGGTTCTTCGCGACTTCATCAACCACGCCGAGCTGGACGAGATCCGCCAGCACTGCGTGAACATCAACCGAGTGGGAGCCACCGTGGATTTTCGCCCGGTCAGCTCTGGTCCTGCCACGCAGAGCTGACCTGGGCCAGCCGGACGGGCCAGTCCCTGCGCCGCCTGCAGGGCTGGTCCCCCCGCACTCGCAGTCGCGCCGGCAAGGACGGCTGGCAGGTCACCGAGACAGAGCCCGAGCTGGACTGGATTGACGTGGCACTGCTGAAGGCGTGGTGGAAGCTCAACAGCGAGCTGTGCAGCATGTGCGGCCGGCCGCTGGCGATCCACGAGAACGACAAGCCCAGCGACTACCACCCCGCGGTGAGGGAATGCACCGCCGTACTGGCTCTCGATGCCTTCCAGGCGGACCCGCCCGCTGAGCTGAAGGCCGCCGACGATGCGGAGCGCAAGGCGGGCCGCGACCCCGAGCGTGCGCGCACATGGCTGGCGTACACCGACCGCGAGGGCAGGCCCCGCTACTGACAACTCAACATCTGGAGGTCTTCCATGGCTGATCGCAGCGTCCGCGTCCGGCTCTCTGCCGAGGTCAGCGACTACACCTCCAAGATGGGGCAGGCCGCTTCTGCCACAGACAAGGTGGCGTCGGCTGCCGAGAAGGCCGGGAAGGCGTCGCAGCGCTCCGGCCAGACCGCCTCCGAGGGTTGGTCGACGCTCGCTGGTGGCGCGGCCAAGGCAGGCGCTGCCGTCGCCGTCGTCGGCGGCTCGATGCTGAAGAGCTACGCCGACTTTGACCAGTCCATGAAGAACGCGCAGGTGGCAACCAAGGCCACCGGCAGCGATCTTGGGCGCCTGCGCCAGGCCGCGATGGACGCCGGCGCCGAGTTCGGCAAGTTCTCCGCCTCGGATGCCGCCGAAGGCCTGACCGAGCTGGGCAAGGCTGGCCTGTCCACTGACGAGTCCATTGGTGCCCTGCGCGGCACCATGGCCTTGGCTGCCTCCGATGGCATGTCCGTGGCCCGAGCATCCGAGGTCACCGCCGTGGCGCTGGCCCAGTTCGGGATGGAGGGCAACAAGGCGGAGCACGCCGCCAACCTCTTCGCCCAGGGCGCTGGCGCGGCTGTCGGGTCCGCGGAAGAGCTGGCGCAGGGCCTTGGCAACGTCGGCCCCATCGCCAAGAGCTTCGGCATGTCGATGGACGACACCGTGACCACCCTGGCTGTCTTCGCCAAGAACGGCGTCCGCGGGGCCGAGGGTGGCACGCTGCTCCGGTCCATGATCGCCTCTCTGGCGAAGCCGTCCGAGCAGGCCGCCGAAGGCATCAAGAAGATGGGCCTGGAGGCCTTCGATTCGCAGGGCAAGTTCGTTGGCATGAAGTCCCTCATGCAGCAGATGCAGGAGGGGACCAAGGGCTGGTCGGACGAGCAGAAGCAGGCCACGCTCGCCACCATCTTTGGCCGGGAGGCTCTGCAGGGTGCCAATATCGCCCTGAACGAGGGGGTGAAGGGCTACGCCTCCATGCAGGGCGAGATGAAGGCCTTTGGCTCTGCAACGGACGACGCGGCTCGGAAGAACGACACCCTGAAGGGTGCTGTCGCCAACCTGGGCGGCGCGTGGGAGACCTTCTCCATCAAGATGATGAACGGCTCCGATGGTCCGCTCAAGGGTGCCGTCGACAAGCTGACCAGCTTCATTGAGCTGGCCTCCCGCCATCCGCAGGCGGCACAGCAGATCGGCATTGCTGCCGCCTCGCTGGCTGGGCTTGGCCTCGCTGGCGCCGGTCTTGTGAAGACCGTGCAGGGCGTGCAGGCCTTCGCGGGCGCGCTGAAGGCCATCACGGGGATCGGCAAGACCGCCTTGGCGGTGAGTGACGTTGCTGGGGCTGCCTACGGGCTTGACGGCAAGGCGCGCGGCGCAGCTGGGGGAATGTCCAAGCTGGCCGCCACTGGGACGGTGGTCGCTGCGGGCCTGACCGTCGCCACCGTCGCCGGTGGCGCCTACCAGCGCCATCTCGACGGCCTGAAGGCCACCCAGGATCAGGTGCTCACGTCCGCCCTGTCGCTGTCCAAGGGCAGCGCCACGGGCATGCAGCAGCTCGACCAGAACATCACCAAGCTGGACACCAACGCCAAGAGCCTCGGGGACGCCTTCAACTACCTCGATGGCAAGGGCGACTTTGGTGAGCGCGTCGGAAACTCAATGGGCAAGGCCATCCCGAGCGTCTTTGGGATGAAGACGGCCACGACCAGCTACCGAGAAGAGATCGGCAAACTCGACGCTTCCTTGGCAGCCATGAAGCCGGAGCAGGCCGCCACCGCGTTCAACTCCATCACGGAGTCCCTGTCCAAGCAGGGAATCGGAGTCAAGGAGGCCGCCGGCCACTTCTCGGCCTATCGCGGCCAGCTGCAGGGCATGGCGAACGCCCTGGCCTCCACCGTGCCCAGCTTCGACGCCGCGAAGCTCTCGGCTGCCGATTACGCCGAGTGGATGGGTGGGAAGCTGCCCGCGTCCGTCGCTGCGGCCGCCGCGGCGTCGATCCGCGCCAAGGACGCCAACGCGGGCACGTCCGCTTCGATGCTGGCGGCCGCCGGTGCCGCGGGAACCCTCTCGGCCTCCATCGAGTCCCTGCCTGCGACTCAGCGCGTCCAGATCATCACCGACGCCGCAATGGCCCAGACCACTGTCGCGGGCTTCGTGTCCAGCCTGCAGGGCCTACCGCCGGAGACGATCGCCAAGCTGAAGGCTACCGCCGAGACGGAGAGCTTGGACGCGGCCAAGGCCAAGCTTGCTGAGGTCAAAGACAAGCAGGTCAAGGTCACCGTCAACAAGATGGAGATCGACGCCTTCATGGCCTCTTTCGAGGCCTCCCCGGAGATCACCAAGCGCGTGCGCATGGTGGCCGAATCCAAGGGTTTGGACGCCGCCAAGAAGGAGCTTGACCGGCTGGCCGCTTCCGTCAAGTCGGTGCCCAAGTCGGTGTCCACGAAGGCATCCGCTCCGGGCGCGAAGAATGCAGCAGGCGACCTGAAGGGGCAGACTGCCGCCGCGAAGGCAGTGCCGAAGTCGGCCAGCACCAAGGCCTCCGCGCCGGGGGCGAAGGGTGCAGCGGGGGATCTGCGATCCCAAGGGGGGGCAGCGAAGGCCGTCCCGAAGTCGGCTACCACCAAGGCATCCGCCCCCGGAGCCACGGGTGCTACGAGCCAGCTGAGGGGACAGGCGTCAGCCGCCAGCGCGGTGCCCAAGGCGGCAACAACGAGGGCATCCGCCCCTGGCGCCCCTGGCGCGACGGGCCAGCTGCGTGGAGTCGCCAATGCCGCGAACAGCATCCCGCCGTCCCGCACCTCGACCATCACCACGATCTTCCGGCAGATCATGCAGAAGATCGGCTTCGCCACGGGTGGCTACGCCCAGGGGTATGTGCGCGGCCCCGGCACGGGCACCAGCGACAGCATTGACGCGAAGCTCTCCAATGGCGAGTTCGTGATGCGTGAGCGGGCTGTGCGGGCGCTGGGTGTGGCCCGGATGGACTACATCAACCGCACCGGGAAGCTGCCCGCCTTCGCCACGGGTGGTCTCGTCGGCAGCCCGCAGCGGTACGCCACGGGTGGGATGGTGCAGACCGGCAACGGGATCACCATCACCTATCAGCCGGTGATCGACCGCACCACCGACATGCAGCGCGTCGGCACGGCCGCGGCCCAGCTCGCCGCGGCCCTGGAGCGCAACCGGGCAGCGGTGCAGGCCTCCACCAAGGCCAGCGCTCCCGCGAAGGCCGCCGCGGCTCGTCTCACCCAGGCGCAGCAGGGCAAGGTGGCGCTGACGGCCAGGCATCGCACGGAGGATGCCGCGTGGGATGCCCAGATCGCCAAGGCCCGCGCTGCGGGTGGGGGCTCGACAGCCCGCCAGCAGCTCACCGCCCTACACCGAGCGCAGGACGCCGCCCTTGCGGAGCAGATCGCCGCGGCACGGGCACGGGCAGCAACCGGCAAGGCCTCGGCTTCGGCCGTCGCGGCCCTGCAGGCCAAGGCGCAGCGCGTCGACCTGGACTACCGGGCACGGATCGCCGCTGCCGAGCGTGCCCATCAGGCCAAGACCGTGGCAGCCCTGCAGCAGCAGCGCAAGGCCGCGGACCTGTCCTATGACCGGCAGATCGCGGAGGCGCGCCAGTCGCAGCAGGCCAGTGCGTCGCAGCTCGCGGCCCGCAAGGCGGCCGCTCAGGCTGAGGTGCGCCGCCTCCAGCAGGCCAAGGCCGCGCTGGACAAGCGGCAGGCGCAGGAGCTGGCGGCTCTCGCCAAGGCTCCGAAGTCTGCCACCGCCGTGCAGAAGCTGCAGGCCTCGAAGAAGGCCAGTGACCTCCAGCAGGCCAAGCAGATGGCAGCAGCTACCGCCAAGGTGACCGCAGCCGAGCGGGACCGTGCCGCTGCCACAGCCAGGGCGACGGCAGCAAGCGAAGCGGCCGCACGCAGCTACGAGACATACCGATCCGCAGCCGAAGCGCTCGCCCAGGCGCAGCAGCGCGTCAGCGAGACGGCACGGGCCGTCAGCGAGTCAGTGGCCTCCAGCTACGGCATGGCCGGGTCCGTCTCCGACTGGCTGGCGACCCTGCGCGAAGGCGGCAATGACGTCTACCGCTTCAGCCTCCAGCTGGAGCGCCTGCGGGCGATGGGGCTGTCTGAGTCCCTGGTCCAGCAGGTAAGCGCAGCCGGCCCGCAGGCTGGGGCGAACATCGCCCAGGAGATCGTCACGGGCGGGCGAGACTCCGTGGAGCAGCTCAACAGGGCCGCAGCGGGACTGCAGTGGGCGGCCGATCGTATGGGGCGGATCACGGCCATCGGCCGCGCCTACGGCGGTCCGGTGATCGGTGCCGGCACGGCCACCAGCGACTCGATCCCGGCGTGGCTCTCCAATGGTGAGCACGTCTGGACGGCCCGCGAGGTGGACGCGCTGGGCGGGCATGACGCCATGCTGCGCCTCCGCGCCGCGGTGCTGGGCGGCAGGGCGCCGCGCTTCGCCATTGGTGGGCAGGTGGGCGGCTTCTCCCAGTCTGTGCCGCGGTACGCGCCGCAGCAGAGGATGGCGCAGCAGGCCACTCAGCTCACCTGGGCGCCGCAGATGCAGATCAGCGGACCCGACGCCCACGAGGTCGCCACCCGAGCCATGTCCATGATGCGCCACGAGTCCCGCTCGATGGCAGCCCGATTCCCCGGAGAGTGAGAGTGGCCATGAGCGGTGACTATGGATGGGGCGAGCTGGCCCCCTTCGGCTGTCTGCAGCCGCCGGACCCGTGTCTGACGATCACCCTCGACGGCATCGAGTTCACCGGCTCCGCACCGCAGGGCTTCGGGTATGGCATCACTGGCTGGTCCGGGTGGATCGACGGCGCCGAGGCTACTGGTGGGCCAGCGCCCTACGAGCTGCGCGACGGCGGCTACGAGACCCCCCTGTACGGCTCTGGCCGCACCATCACCCTGGAGGGGGTCATCGTGGCCCGCACCGGGCAGGAGCTATGGGAGGCCTCTGACGCGCTGGGCCGCATCCTTGCGATTGGCCGGTGGGCTCCGATGGTGGTGACAGAGGATCAGCTGGGGTTGGAGCGGATGATGCGAGTCTGCCGCACGCGCAAGCCCATGATCACCCCCCGGGGGTCGCGCCGCGCTGCGGACTTCACTCTGGAGGTGCAGTCCGCCCGATGGGAGAAGCTCAGCCCCGCCAAGCACTACCAGCGCTTCTACTCGGGGCAGGCCTTCCCTGTGGAGAATCAGGGCGACTATCCCGGGCAGATGAACGCCGAGCTGGTGGGGCCACTGACCAATCCCCAGCTGTCATGGCCCGGCGGTAGCTGGACCTACCGCGCCAGTATCCCCGCCGGAGAGAAGCGCACCGTGACCTTCTGGGACCGCAATGTGCGCAATCCCGCCACGACGGCGAACTCGCGGTTGGCGGTGGCGGGTGACTGGCCCTACGCCCAGCCCGGCAGTCACAGCTACACGCTGACCGGTCAGGGCGCTGGATATGTGGACCTGTGGTGGTGGTCGGCGTGGAGCTGAGGTACTACACCGCCGACTGGCTGACGGGTGCCCTCAACCAGCGCGAGCTCATGTTCTCCGACGTCAAGCTGCACCGCAAGATCGACCACAGCGGCACCATGGAGGCCAGCCTGGACCTCGCCCGGATCGTGGACCCCGAGGATTCGCTGCGCGACGCCCAGCGCGTCATGGGCCTGATCCGCCCAGGCGCGACCAGCTTTGTGGCCATCCGCGAAGGGGTCACCACGGGCGCGGACGGCATGCCCATCAACGTCGTCATGGGCGAGTGGTGGATTACCGAGGTCGAGACCCAGCATGGGTCTCCCGTCATCACCATCCGCGGCGAGGAGATCGGCGGATACCTGGGCCGCGACGTGATCCACGCCAACCAGCGCGAGACCACGATGGACCCCCTTGCCTTGGCGCTGCGCGTCCTGGACGAGGGCCTGCAGGGCTGGGCGCACGTCCGCACCGGCGTCGTCACCTGTGGCACTACGATCCCTGTCAGCTATCGCAGGGGAACCCGCAGCTACATGGACATCCTGCGCGACCTGCAGGGTGACCGGCTGTGGATGTTCCAGGTCTTGCACAGCTATGCCGAGCCGGGCGGGATTCCGTCTGTCGTGCGTGATGTGCGGATGGTGGCCGGGATGCCGCCGGCGGCCGCGGGTGAGGTGCCGATCGAGGTGGCCTCGTCGCTGGGCAAGCCATGGCAGACCCCCGCCACGGCTGCGGACTGGCTGACCATCAGCTCTGTGGACGATCTGTGCTCGGAGCTGTGGCTGTTCGGTGGCGGATCTGGCCCCTCTCAGCTGACATCGGTGGCGACCCGTCCGCGGGCCGCGGGAATCCCTCGACTGTCCCGGAGCGTGTCTCTGCCGGACATTGTACGCAAGGGGCAGCTCGACCAGGAGGCAGAGCGGCTGATCGGCACTGTGTCGCCGGAGCAGCGGCAGCACACGGTGGAGGTGCTGGCCTCGCGCATCAGTATCCCGACGATGGGGCGAGTCTCACCCCTCATTATCGAGCCGTCCCTGTCGATGCCGCACGGCCTGCAGGCTGATGTTCGAGTTTTGGGCTGGAGCTGGGAGCAGCCCCAGCCCGGTCGAGTGGAGACGCTGACCTTGACTGTGGAGGTGATCTGATGGCCCGCATGGAACCCCTGGCGTCCGCGTCCTTCGCGGGCGGGCTAGAGCGCCACGAGCGGTATCTGGCGCGATTTGGGACCGCCCCGATGGGGCCGATGACAGTGGACGACCCGGACAGCTCCCTGGCCTTTGTCGATCCCGCGTCCGGGCGGGTGTTGATCTCCATGTCCCCGACCGATGTGCAGGTGCCGCACAATGGGGCGCTGGCGTCGCTGTCGCCGCTGCTGGAGTCCAAGGCCGCGACGACCTACGTCGACACGGCTGTGACGACGGAGCGTAACGAGCGGATCACCGGCGACAGCACGACGCTGGAGGCCGGCAAGAAGTACGCGGACTGGACCGCAGGTGATGCCGCCGCCAAGGCTGTGGCCACGGAGAAGGCTGAGCGCGTGGCGGCCGACAATACAACCCTGGAGTCTGGGAAGCAGTATGCCGACTGGGCGGCTGGGGATGCTGCCACCAAGGCAGTGGCGAGCGAAAAGGCCGAGCGGATAGCCGCAGATGCGGCCGTGCAGAGCCAGGCAGCGAAGCACGCAGCCGAGACGGCAGTCTATGAAGCGGGACAGGCCGAGTCTCGGGCCAAGGCCTTCGCTACTGGGGCGGCGAACCAAGCAAAGACCGACGCGGTGGCGGACTCCAAGGCCTACACGAACTGGTCCTCCAGCGACGCGCTAGCCCAGGCGAAAGCTGACGCCACCAGCAAGGCGAACCAAGCAAAGACCGACGCGGTGGCGGACTCCAAGGCCTACACGAACTGGTCAGTGGGGGACGAGGCAAGCAAGCGAGCGGCCGGTGATTCGAGCACGCTGGCGAGCGCCAATTCTCATGCCGACTCTGCCGCCTCTTCCGCCAGAGCCAGTGCGGTGGCGGACTCCAAGGCCTACACGAACTGGTCCTCCGGCGACGCGCTAGCCCAGGCGAAGGGTCATGCGAACACCGTCGCAGCCACAGCCGAAACGAACTCCAAGCGCTACACCGACACAGCAAACGCCCAGGTGTGGATCTCGATCGGAATTGCCAATACGGAGATATCCAACCTCAAGGCTCGCGTGGCGAGCCTTGAGAAGACAGCGGGATCAAACTCCCTCTGATTCACCCCCCCCTGAAAGACCATCAAAAAGGAGGACGCATGGCCGTCTCCACCCTCATCCCCGCCGCCGACCTGGTGCCCTCCGTCCCCTCCCGCATCGTCACCATCGACGTCACGGAGATGACCGAGGGCGCGCCAGCTGACGGTCGGGTAACCCTCACCCTTCCGTGTGACCTGTACGTGCCCGGTGACCGCAAGATCATCCAGGCCGGATCCGAGACCCTCACCCTCGCTGACGGCAAGGGCGAGATTCGGCTTCCCTGCTGGGCGCCGGATGCGATCGCCAACGACGACTGGATGATCTACGTCCACAAGTCCTGGGCGCCCCGCGCCTACCCGATCCGCGTCCCCGCAGGCGATGGGCCGATCAGCCTCGCAGAGATCCCCGAGGTGCGCGCCCTGAAGAAGCCCAAGGACTGGAAGTACGCCCTGACCGGCATTGCCGTCACCGTCGTGGAGGGCGGCGCATGGGGGGCGACGGCCGGAGAGCCGAAGGGCGGCATCGCGCCCATTACTATCACCGTCCCGCCCGCCGCGACCCCGTGGAGCAAGGGTGAGATTGCCGTCCAGTCCAGCCTCGACACCCTCCCCGAGGGGCTGCATCGCGTCTCCACCGACGAGCGCGCCCAGACGCTGCGATCCGCTGGCGGCCCGCTGCCCTCACAGACCGCAGCAGAGGTCGAGGTGCTCGGCAATGGCAAGTCCCGCGTCCAGCGCTGGACCTCCATCAGCCCCGACCACCCCGGCGTGTGGCAGCGCATCATGTCCGATGGCGTGTGGCGAGACTGGCGCCGTATCGACGGCGACCAGACCGTGATGCCCATCACTATGGGCACTACAACCGTCGCCACAGACGGAGCCCCCGCCGTCACCATGCGTCAGGTCAACGGGGAGCGGGTGCTCGACTGGCGACTCGTCCGCGGCCCCGAAGGACCAGCCGGGGGGACCGCCGTCACCGATCCGCAGGTCGCTGGCATGATCAACTCACCAACCCCGACCGAGACACAGAAGGCCGCCGACGCCCGCTATCTGCGCCCCGCGGACGCCGACGCCAAGTTCGTCGCAGTCCAGACCGCCGCCAAGACCATCGCTGCGCAGCCCGGCTATAACCCCTTGCTGGGCGGATTCGTGGTGGAGGCCTACGGCGCTGACCCCACTGGCCAGCTCGACTCCACCCAAGCCATCCAGGCCGCAATGGATGCGGCCGGCCAGTGGCTCATGGCCGCAGTCAGCCCCGGCATCCCCGCCGCCAAGGTGTGGGCGACGGGCAGCTATCGCGTGGAGGGCACCCTGGAGCCACGCTCCCGGGTCACCCTGGCCGGGGCGTCGCCGGATAGTAGCCGTCTGATGGGCAAGGGCACGCGCCTGATGGCCACCCCCGTGGGCGGCACCGTCTCGGCGCAGAAGACCGTCACGGCATTCCGCGCCGAGAGCATCAGTTTCGAGTGTGAAACCGGCCCCGCGTGGGACATTCAGGGCGGATTCTATGATGGCCTTTCGCGGCCCAGTTTCGTCAATTGCCGCTTCTGGACCTCCACCGTAAATGCCCCTGTGTGGCGGCACCGCGGCACCGCGCAAATGATCTGGGGGAGCTTTGATCGGTGCTTCTTCGAGAATCGCGCATCGTCGCCCACCAATAGGGCAGCTCACCCGCTGATCGATGTGGTGGTGGATGCCGGCAACCTGTGGAATTCCAACACATACAAGGATTGCGTGGTGGAGGCCCGCTACAGCGCCAGGCCAGCCATCTACGTCGCCTGCACCAACGGCGGACTCTTGTGGCACAACGTCTTCGACCATGTAACCGGAGAGCACTGTGCCGGTGGCCTGATCCACCTGGCCGGGGCGGCTGACTTCGTGATCGAGTCCTGCCCCGAGTGGGATACTGACGCGGCACTGATGCCCACCTACACGGGCGACATCTTCAACTTCTCGGCCTACGGCGTGCAGCAGAACTTCTGCTGGGGTGAGATTCGCCGCAGCTACCGGATCGTCGCCGGGAATGCCGCCACTCTGGGGGCCTCCGTCTACGACATCAAGGCCCTGTCTGGTACTCCCACCTACACCGGCCGCAAGGGCGTGCGGATCGTGGACTGTGACCCTGCAGCCTCCATCCCGGCGAAGCTGCTCGTCAATGGGTCGGTGGAGGTTGTCGGCCGCACTCGCCCGCTGAAGATCGTCACGACAGGCCCCTACACCCTGTCCGACACCGACCCGGATCTGGTGATCATCAACTCTGCCGATCCGGTGACCGTCAACCTCCCGCCGTCCACCACGGCAATCTATGGGAGGACCTTCACAGTGAAAAATGCAGGAGCGGGGGCGGTGACGATTCCCCAGGGCGTAGATGGCTTGGGGGTGACTCTGACCAAGGGGCAGGTGATCACGGTAGTCACAGATGGCGCCGTGGGGCCGTCGCGGACGTGGTGGAGGATCGCATAATGCGGCATCTGATGCGGGCGTGGCTGTGGCTCATGGAGCCCCGCCGTGTCACGCTCCCCCGCCTGGGGCTGCGCTGCGAACTACTCACCCTCGCCGGCGGGGTGTGGATCCTGTTCGGCGCGGGCGTCCTGCTGGGTGTCTCCAATCCGCCGGACGGGCTGGTCTTCGCCAAGGTCCCCGCATGGATCAGGGGATTGGCGTGGATCCTGACTGGGGCATGGGGTTTCGTCTCCGGAGTGCTGTCTCGCGGCACCACCAGGGCGCTGGCGGCCCTCATGGCCATGCCGATGCTGCGATTCACCTCCTACTGGTGGGGGTCGCTGTTGGCCCTCGCCCCCGGCTATCAGGCGGGGGAGTACCCAGACGGCTGGTGGTATGGCGCGATCTACCTGTGGATGGTGATCGTGGTGCGCTGGGGATCCATGATCCCGCCCGGCATGATGCGCGACAGCAGGTGGGTGGACATGATCGGCAGGGCAGACGATGAGTGACCAGTGGATCATCTCCGCACTGTCCACCGTCATCGTGGGTCTGATGACCCTCATGGGGGTGCGCTACACCGCCAGGACTGGCGCGAAGACCACCAAGGAGTCCATCGGGCAGAAGGCGCTGCAGGACACCTTGGATCAGCTCCAGGAGGAGGTCGGAAACTACCGGATGGAGGTGGCGGCGTTGCGGGAGCACGTCGCAGCCCTCGACACAAAGCTGGACGTGACCACGAAGCTCGCGCGCAAGGCCGTCAACTTCATCGACCGGGTGGCGCTGGCCGTTTCCTATGGCAGGCCGCTGCCACGCCCGGACGGGGTGCTGGCTGAGGCGGTTGACATGTCCCTGTGGCCCACCGACAACCCCTAACCGAAGGAGCAAATCACATGGCAGACATCACCGTGACTTGGCGGCCAGACGGCACCGCCGCAACTTGGGCGCAGACCATGGACGCCGCCCAATCGCCAGCCGCAGCGGTCCACGTGACCGGCGATGGGATCGACATTTCGGCGCCCGTCACCTATGCGGTCAACGGCACGATCACGGCCGGTGTTGACGACTGCTGGGTCAACATCTTCGAGCACGCCGCAGTCGCGGAGGTGACTGTAGCCGCCACGGTCGTCCTGTGGGGAGACATCCCCGACATGCCGGAGACCGCCGTCATGACGTGGACGAAGAACGGTGGCCCGGTGGTCGCCTACTACGACACCGTGCTGGGCGCGTGGCAGATGCCGACCGAGCCGTACTCCACCTACGGCTGGGAGACGCTCAAAGCGTTTCTCGACAGCTTCCCGCCCGATGCCGGGACGTGGCGGGCAATTGACACCGCCACCGGCAAGCAGATCGCCGGCGTCCCCTTCTCCTGACCCACAGCCACCGAGGCTCGCACCCACTCCCGGGTGCGGGCCTCACTCATGCCCCAAGGAGGCAATCGTGACCATGACCACCGACGAAATGGTCCTCGCGCCCGTCGAGGACACCCTGACCGACGACGACATGCTGGAGCTCGGAGCCTTGCAGGCGCAGGCGATGGCCGACCTCGACACCGATATGGCCACCGACCCCGACGGCGGAAAGCTGGACTCCGACCGTGAGTTTGGAGGCGACGAGTTGACCCTCTCCGGCGTGGCCAGCCTCATGGCTGTCCCCGCGCTGGCTGGCCTCGACATGAAGGCCCTCCGCGCATCCGTCGCCGCCCGCGCCCGCTCGCAGGTCGGCACCAAGGAGAGCCCGCCCTACAGCAACATCATCTGGGCGTGGGAAGACTGCAAGCCCGCCTGGCAGCGTCAGCCCTGGTGCGCCTCCGCCATCACCTCCTGGTGGGGTCGCGCCGGCGTTGATCTGCGCAGGGTCATGGACAACCCGTACTACTGCCCCTATCTGGAGCGGGAGGCCAAGCGCGTCGGCGCGTGGCGCGCCAACGGCTCCGGCTACACGCCCAAGCTCGGTGACTTGATCCTGTTCGGCCGGAGTTTGGCCACCCACGTCGGCATCAGCTACCCCGGCGAGGGCAACTGGAGCGGGTACCGCACGATTGAGGGCAACACCTCGGCCAGCAACGCCGGCAGTCAGACGAACGGCGATGGATGCTACATCCGCTACCGCTCGGGGTCGTTCATCCGCGGCTGGGTCGACATGGACGTGGCTGTGGCCGCATGGGTCCGTGAGGGCAAGATCAAGGTCGGCGCGCCGAATCTCGTCAAGGCCACCACCGTCGCCGCGCCCGTTGACGCGGTGAGCCTCAAGGCGATCCTCGACAGCATCGCCACCGGCAAGCCCTCGACCGACGTCCGCAAGGTCCAGGACACCCTCAACCGGTCCGGAAATACCCGGGCTGCGGGCTACGATCCGATCCCACTCGACGGCATCTGGACTAAGCGCACCCGGTACGCCTACGCCAACTACCAGAGGCTCAAGGGCTACAAGGGCGCGGATGCTGACGGGATCCCGGGCGCGACCACGCTGGCCAGCCTCGGCAACTGGCGCAGCAGCTTTAAGGCGGTGCAGTGATGGCCGACCTGAACCGCCCGGCGACCTACGCCAAGGCCATCCTCGGTGGTCTGCTGGCTGCCGCCACCTGCGCCATCCCGCTGGTGGACGACGGCCTCACCCCCTCGGAGGCGCTGTCCATCCTGGTGGCCGCCCTGACCGTCCTCGCCGGCGTGTGGGCGATCCCCAACGCCAAGACGAGCTCGCAGCTCGACTATGAGGACGAGCTGCGACAGCAGGAGCCGCCCGTCTCGCCAGAGCGGGCGCTGCCCGAATCCTGACCGAAGCACGAAGCGCCCCACCCCTTCATGGGGGTGGGGCGCTTCTTTGCGTTCAAGGAGGGGGGCTCGCTGCGAGGCGACCGGTCGAGGCCTTTCGCCGTAATCAAACATCGCCCGACAATCGCCCGACCAAGCCAACTTGAACAGCGTTCAAATCCGCGTCCACAAGCCATGCAACAGCTCAGCGTAGCTAGTCTTCCAAACTAGCTACGCGGGTTCCGCCGGGCTCAATCTGTCCATCGCATCCGACAATCCATCCATCGAGTCCTCCATCAGATGACCATAAAGGTCCAACGTTAAGGTCGCGGACTTGTGCCCGAGCTGCCGCTGCAGCACCTTGACGTCGGCGCCGGCCTGGATTAACAGAGACGCGGCCGTGTGCCGCAGATCGTGGATATGCACGTCCAGCCCCAACCCGCCAACCTTCTGCGGCCCAGTCTTCCCCTTGGGCTTCGGCGGTGCTGGTTTCGCGTTGACGTGCTTGCGCCAGTGCCGGTAGACGGCCGAATGTCGCAGGGTTCCGCCACGGGTTGCGGGCACGAGTGGATCGGTCGGCATCCGCCCCTTCGCCTTCTCTGCCAGCTCGTCCAGCAGCGTCTTGGGCGCGGTGATCGTGCGCCGTGGGCCAGTCTTCGTGCCCTCAACTGTGTCCAGCACTCCACCCACCTCCGTGACGTGCCGTCTGATGTGGATCCGCCGCCGCTTCACATCGAGGTCACGGACCTGCAGCCCGGCCAGCTCACCCCACCGCATCCCGGTCAGCCCCAGGGTGCGGATGGCGAGGCTGTAGGGGTTCATGGCGTCGGCCACCTGGTCGAGTTGTTCGCGGGTGAGGATGATCTGCTCTCGGCCCTCCGGCATGGTGACAGAGATGTCGTCGCACGGGTTCCGGTCGATCACGTTGTCGCGGATGGCGATGGCGCACAGGGAGCTGAGCATGTCGAGGGATCTGGATGCGACGCCGGGGGACTGGTCGATCTCCAATTGGGTGGCCCATTCCGCGACGACGCTGTGTCGTAGGTCCGTGAGCCGCACCGCACCCCACTCAGGTTCGACGTGCAGCGCCCACGTGGAGTCCAGATTGGCCTGATGGCCGGGGGAGCGGGTGTTGCGGATCGCCCGCCACGTCTTCCATTGGTCTTCGACGGTGCGGTTCTGGTCGCGGAGCTTGGTCTTGCCAGCCAGTTGCTCCATGAAGCCGGTGGCTTCGGTCTTGTAGGCGAAGGCTTGTTTGCGCTGGCGGCAGTCGCCGTCGCGCCACCGGACGAGCCAGCGTTTCTGATTTGGAGACCAGCCGGCCTCCTTGCTGCGGTCGTACAATTGCATGTGCTGATCCCCTTCACGGATCGGTGTGGGCACACTCCCGTGCCCACCATGTGCCCACAGCCAGTATCGCACCTTGTCACCGACAATTGACAGCATTCTTCTAATCTGTCGGTCGCAGGTTCGATTCCTGCCTGGGGCGCCACGCCCGTTCCCGACGACAGGACCAGCGGATGGACACGCAGACCCGGACCGGCACGGCATGGACCCTGGGCGGCAGCCTGGACGCCGCCAGCGCCGTGAAGCCCGAGCGTCGCGCCCGCTCCCTGTCCGGACTGCCGCCCAAGCCCCGGCCCGGCCGGCACTGGGCCATCCGGATCCTGACCAGCCCGTGGACCTGGCTGAGCGCGGTGCTCTTCCCGCTCTACGCACTGGTGCTGTGGCTGGTCTGGCGGCAGCTGTCCGCGGACAAGGTGCTGCCCGAGGGCACCATCCCCGGGTTGGACTGGCAGACCGTGCAGCAGTGCGCCCGCTACGCTGCGCCCACCGCCCTGGTCTGGTCCCTGGGCTTCATCCTGTTCGACCGGTTGCGGCCGATGAAGCCACTGCTGTGGCTGCTGGCCTTCGGCTGGGGCTCGTGCATGAGCATCTGGCTGAGCCTGAACATCAACTCGTGGGCCGCGGAGATGCTGAATGTCTCCGCCAGCGCCGGTGACCCGGCGGCTCAGGCGCGTCCGGCGGTCTTCGTCGCCCCCTTCGTGGAGGAGGCCTCCAAGGCCACCATCCTGTTCCTGCTGGCCATCCTGATCCGCTACCGGATCGTGTCGGTGCTGCAGAGCGTCGGGCTGGCGGGGTTGTCGGCCATCGGCTTCGCCTTCACCGAGAACATCGTCTACTACGCCCGCGCGATGGTCTACGGCTCGGTCACCATCGGGGCCGGTGACGTCGAGGAGGCCGTCAAGCAGCTGGTCTTCCTGCGCGGGGTGATCACCAGCTACGGCCACCCGATGTTCACCATGTTCACCGGGATCGGCCTCCTGGTGGGCCTGCGCACGCGCAGCAAGCTGGTCCGGGTGCTGGCCCCGCTGACCGGATTCTGCCTGGCCGCGCTGGGCCACATGGCCTTCAACGGGATGGCGACGGTGGGGCAGCAGAGCCCCACCTGGCTGGTCATCCAGTTCGGCATCATCCTGTTCCTGATGCTGAGCTTTCTGGTCCGCCACCAGTTCAAGGAGCTCAAGCGGATCCGCAGCCGGTTGACCGACTACGTCCAGATCGGCTGGTTGCCGGCGCGTGACGTGCACAACTTCGGCACCGCACGGGCCCGCAGCCGGCTGATCCTGGTTGCCCTGACCCGAGGCTGGCGCACCCTGCGGGACACCGTCGCGATCATCCGGGCCGCGACGGAACTGGCCTACCTGCGCGACGCCATGGTGCGCGGGCTGATCGACGTCGCCGGGCACGAGCGTGAGAAGGAACTGCTGGCCGAGCTGAAGGGGCTGCGCGCCACCGCCCTGCACGAGACCCAGGGTCTGAAGATCCGGATCAACTGGGCCCGGTTGGCCTTCTGGAAGCATCTGCGGGGCGGCGCCCGCCAGCCTCAGCTGGCACCTGCCCGGGTGATCCACCAGCCGGCGCAGCAGAACTGGCGTCCACCGGGCGCTTGAGGGCCGGGCGCTTGAGGTTTGCCAAACCCTCAACCTTCGACGCGCCAAATGCGGCGGTTCGTGCCACAGTGGTGGAGGAATTCCGCGGGTGCTGGCCGCCCGCGCCGTCGAAAGGAAACGTGTGAGCAGCACACGGCTGACGCAGGCACTGACCGAACTGCGCGAATCGCTGGCACCCGTCCGGCTTCCCCTGCCCCTGCCGCAGGCGATGGAGCAGACCCGCAATGCCCGCGAGATGCAGCATCAGCTCGACGACTACATCCTGCCGCGGCTGGCCACCATCGACGCGCCGCTGCTGGCCGTGGTGGGCGGGTCCACCGGTGCCGGGAAGTCCACCCTGGTCAACTCCCTGGTGGGGCGCGTGGTCAGCACGCCCGGCGTGATCCGGCCTACCACCAAGTCCCCGGTGCTGATCTGCCACCCCGACGACGTGAAGTGGTTCAACACGGACCGGATCCTGCCCGGCCTGGTGCGTTCCCGCTCCAGCTCGCATGACTCCAACACCTTGCAGATCGTGGAGGAGCCCACCATTCCCCGCGGGCTGGCAATCCTGGACGCCCCCGACGTGGACTCGGTGGTGGAACAGAACCGCAAACTGGCCGCGCAGTTGCTGCAGGCGGCTGACCTGTGGGTCTTCGTCACCTCCGCCGCCCGTTATGCCGATGCCGTCCCGTGGGACTTCCTCAAGGCCGCCGTCGACCGCTCCGCCGCCGTCGCCGTGGTGCTGGACCGGGTGCCCCCGGCCGCCATGAACCAGGTGCCTCCGCATCTGGGCCAGCTGATGACCGAACGCGGCCTGGCCGATTCGCCGCTGTTTGCCGTGCCGGAGACCGAGACCGACGCCGAGGGTCTGCTGCCCGACGCCGCGGTCTCCCCGATCCGCACCTGGCTGGCCACCCTGGCCGCCGATGCCGCCAGCCGGCAGCGCGTCGTGCTGCAGACCCTGGACGGGGCGGTGGGGGCGCTGGTCACCAAGGCGCCGCCCGTGGCCGATGCCGTCGAGGCCCAGGCCGACGCCCTGGAGAGCCTGCGCAGCGACGCCGCCAAGAGCTACCAGGAGGCCGTCCGCCAGGTCTCCGTCCAGTCCGCCGACGGCACCCTGATGCGCGGCGAGGTGCTGGCCCGCTGGCAGGAATTCGTCGGGACCGGCGAGTTCATGAAGGTGGTGGAGCAGAAGATCGGCTGGCTGCGTGACCGGGTCTTCGCCTCCGTGAAGGGCACCCCGCCGGAGGCCGACGGGGTGAAGGTGGCCGTCGAGTCCGGGTTGGAGGCGCTGGTGCGGGAGCAGGGCGAGGCCGCCGCCGAGCGCGCCGAGGCCGCCTGGCAGGCCACCCCCTTCGGCCGCGACGTGCTGCGCAACTGGCGCGGGGAGGACCTGTCCCGCGCCTCCTCCGGTTTCCAGGACGAGGTGGCGCGAGCCATCCGGGACTGGCAGGGCGATGTGATGGAGATCGTCTCCAGCGAAGGCATGGGCAAGCGCACCCAGGCGCGCTACCTGGCGCTGGGCGTCAATGGCGTTTCCGCCGCGCTGATGGTGGTGGTCTTTGCCCACACCGGTGGCCTGACCGGTGCCGAGGTAGGCATCGCCGGCGGCTCCGTCGTGCTGGCCCAACGGCTGCTGGAGGCCGTCTTCGGCGACGACGCGGTGCGCCGGCTGGCCGCCAAGGCCAAGTCGGACCTGGACGCGCGGGTGGAGGCCGTGATGGCCACCGAACTGCAGCGCTACGACGAAGCCCTGGCTGCTCTGGGTGGTGACCGGGACCAGGCCGAGCGGATCCGCCAGGCCGCGGAGGAGGTCAACTTTGCCCGGCACGAGGGCTATGACGACGACGCGCTGACCGTCGGCCGGGCCGACGTCCCCGCGCTGGACGCCCCGCAGGCCCAGCAGCAGGCCCTGGAGGCGCCGCAGCCCGAGCGCCAGACCGTCCAGCTGAACACCGTCGCCGATCATCGCGACGCCGAGCTGGTGGAGGCCGAACTGGTGGACGAGAACATCGAGGAGAAGCGCTGATGGCCCGCACCCGCACCAACCCGGACCGGCGCGGCGTCGCCGACAAGGTCAAGGCGCTGTCCGAGACCATCGAGCTGGCCGACGGCCGCACCGAGGCCACGCTGGTGGCCGAGGCGCGCAATGTCGTCGGTCACACCGACAAGCGGCTGGCCTTCAGTGGGGACATCACCGTCGTCGCGCTGGCCGGGGCCACCGGTTCCGGCAAGTCCTCCACCTTCAACGCGCTGTCCGGCACCCAGCTGGCCGTGCCCGGGGTGACCCGTCCCACCACCAGCAAGGCAATGGCCGCCTACTGGGGCAGCGAGGTGCCCAATGACCTGCTGGACTGGTTGGAGGTGCCCACCCGGCACGTCGTGACCGGTGGGGACCCGGCGTTGCAGGGGCTGGTGCTGCTGGACCTGCCCGACCACGACTCCACCGAACGGGCCCACCGCGACGAGGTGGACCGGTTGGTGCAGCTGGTGGACATGTTCATCTGGGTGGTGGATCCGCAGAAGTATGCCGACGCCGCCCTGCACGACCGCTACCTCAAGCCCCTCGCACAGCACGCCGAGGTGATGATGGTGGTGCTCAACCAGGCCGACCGCCTGCCGGAGGGGCAGCTGGAACCCACCATGCGGGACCTCCGCGCCCTGCTTGACTCCGAGGGGCTGGGCAAGGCGCAGGTGTGCGCGATCAGCGCGATGACCGGGATGGGCGTGGACCAGCTGCGCGCCCAGCTGGCCACCGCCATCCAGAACAAGCAGATGGCCGCCAAGCGGCTGGAGGCCGACGTCACCCAGGTGGCCCGCAAGCTGTCCACCGAGATCGGCCATGCCGAACCCGACGAGGTCAGCAAGGTCCGCGAGGCACAACTGAACAAGGCCCTGGGCGAGGCTGCGGGCGTCGGCGTGGTGAGCGAGGCGGTGCTCAAGGCCACCCGTCGGCGCGGCACCCTGGCCACCGGGTGGCCCGCGATCACCTGGATCAAGCGGTTCAAGCCGGATCCGTTGAAGCGGCTCCATCTGGACGCGGTCAAGATCGGCAAGAAGACCGAGCTGGAGCCGGCCCGGGTGCAGCGCACCGGGATCAACAAGAATGGACTCAGCTTCAACGGGGTGCAGCAGGCGCGGGTGGATTCCGCGGTGCGGGCCGTGGCCGACGAGGCGTCGGTGGGCCTGCCGCGCGGTTGGCAGGATGCCGTGCGCAAGGCGTCCAAGCGGGACGACTCGCTGCTGGCCGACGAGTTGGACCGGGCGATCGCCACCACCGATCTGGCGATGGACCGAGGGACTGGCTGGTGGAAGATCTTCCAGGTGCTGCAGTGGCTGCTGATCGCCTGCGTCGTGGTGGGCCTGGGTTGGCTGGCGGCGCGGATGGCGTTGATCTACTTCGGCGTCATGGACCTGTCCCTGGGCCCGACCTGGCACCGGCTGCCGATCCCCACCTGGCTGGTGGCCGGCGGTGTGGTTGCCGGACTCCTGTTGGCACTGGTCAGCCGGGTCTTCGTAGAGCTCGCCGCCAAGCGCAAGGCAGCCCGTGCCACGCACGTGCTGGAGAAGGCGATCGGGCAGGTCTCGCGTCAACGGATCATCGACCCGATCAATGCGGAGCTGCGTCGTTACGAGCAGGCCCGGGACTCCGTGGCCCGGGCACTGTAGCGAGCGAGGTCTCCGAGCCTGATCGGTGTTCGGGTCTCAGGCGGGGACGGCGAAGACCGTCGCGACGAAGTGCACGTTGATCGTCAGTTCGGTCAGTTCCGCGAAGCGTTCCTGACCGTCCAGCGGGGTGTTCCAGCGGTAAGGGGTCATGCCCCAGACCTCGTGCAGCTCCTGGGCGCTGGCCAGGTGGATGGTGTCGGTGAACCGGCGCTGTTCCAGTACCGCAAGGGATTCGGTCAGGGCAACCTGCTCGTCATGCGGGCGGTAGTGCGGGTAGAGCACCTGGCGCAGTTCGGCCAGGTGGGAGTCGCCGGGGGAGACCACGACGATCCGCCCACCGGGACGCGCCACACGGTTGAACTCGGCCTCGTGCAGCGGCGCCATGATGCTGGTCAGCACGTCGACGCTCTGGTCCAGCACCGGCATCTCGATCACCGACGCGACGCAGGTCAGCGCCTGCGGCGTCCGGCGGGCGGTCACTTTCATGGCCGGGCGGGAGATGTCGAAGGCCATCCGGGTGGGGGCGGGGGAGTCATCGGCCGGCAGTGCCGCCAGCATGGCCGCGGTGAACGTCCCCTCACCGCAGCCGACGTCCAGCAGGCTCGAGATCCGAGCGTCCGCGTCCAGATCGCGCACCAGCTCGGTCAACCCGTGGGACAGGGCCCGGTAGTGCCCACGGTCCAGGAAGCGCCGACGGCTGGCCACCATGTCCGCGTCGTCACCGATCACCGCCTTGCGGGCCTTGCCCGGGCGGAGCAAGTTGACGAAGCCCTCCCGTGCCTTGTCGAACCGATGTCCGTTGTCACACCACAGTTCCCGTTCCGCGACGCCCAGCGGGGAGCGGCAGACGGGGCAGGCGGCTATCCCAGCGGCGGGCACGGGGGGAAGGCAAGTGCTCACCCCCAGAGCCTAGACCAACACCCCGTCAGAGCCGCCGAGCCTGCAGGTACGTCCACGGGTTGACGGCGCTGCGATAGTTCTCGCCGGCGGGACGCACCTCGAAGTGCAGGTGCGGGCCGTCCATGTCCTCCACCCCGCTCATGCCGGAGCGCCCCAGCAGATCCCCGGGTGCAACCCGCTGCCCGTCCTGCACCGCCACCGAGGACAGGTGTCCCAGCACGATGTCATGCCCGCCGGAGCGCAACAGCAGGGCATTCCTGCCGTAGACCGAGCCCAGCGATGCGGGGCGCACCCGGACCGTGCCGGACAGTGCGCTGCGGACGGGGGTGTCCACGGGGAGATCGATGTCGATGCCGTGATGGCTCCCGGTGGTCTCGTACCACGGGGCTTCGCTGTGGCCGAAGGACAACATCACGGGATGCGGGCCGTCGAACCACGGGCTGGTGAAACAACCGTGCTCCTGGGGACGCGTCAGATAGAACCGGCGGTTGCCCTTCCAGTACTCGCTGGAGGCGCTGCACTTCGACGGGTCAAGGACGGCGCCGTACTCGGTCCGGGTGACGCCCCCCGTCGGGGACGATGTGGGGGAGGCCGTGGTCACGGCAGAGCTCGACGGGGAGGCCGTGGCCGTCGGGGGTGCCGGTGTGGCCGTGGTCACGGCGGAGCTCGACGGGGAGGCCGTGGCCGTCGGGGGTGCCGGTGTGGCCGTGGTCACGGCGGAGCTCGACGGGGAGGCCGTGGCCGTCGGGGGTGCCGGTGTGATTGTGGGGGTGCCGGGGGTTGGGGACGTTCCGCACCCGGAGGCAGCAGCGGTCAGCGCCGCGGTGGCGAGCGTCGTGATCAGCGCAGTCAGGGAACGGCGTGGCATCGAGTGTGCGGACACCTGACCAGTGTGACATTCCCTGCCCCCATGGGCGAGGGTCACGCCGGGCCGAACCGCCCCCACGGGCCCACTGGTATTACGAGCAGACCGGCACTTGTCCACAGTTCTTGGTTGCCGAGGACTTGTCCACAGGCGTCGTCTGGCGTGACGCGAAAACGTTCGGCTTGCACATACTCCTTGGTGAGCGCCGCGGTGGCGCCGATCACGACTCAGCAGACAGAGCGGTACTCGGGAGAAGGGGAATACCATGCAAGACGCCTTGATCACCCTCACGGGAAATGTGGGGACCGACGTCGAGTTCACGCAGGGAGAGGGGTGGCAGTTGGCCCGGTTCCGGCTCGCCTGCACCCCCCGACGGCTGCGCGAGGGGGCGTGGGTGGACACCGAAACCACGTGGATCGGCATCACGGCGTGGGGCCGGACGGCGGAGAACATGAAGACGTCCCTGAGCAAGGGGGACCCGGTGTTGGTCACCGGCAAGCTGCGCACCAATGCGTGGATCGACAAGGAGGGGATCCGGCACGAGCGGCTGGTGGTGGAGGCCACGGCGCTGGGCCACGACCTGACCCGGGGGCGCAGCGAGTTCACCCGCAACCAGAAGCGGATCATCGTCGACGAGCAGGGCAACCGGATCGACACCTTCACCGGGATGGTGCTGCCGCCCGAGCAGGCGGTCGCGACGCAGGAGCCGCCGGTTGAGGAGGGTGACTGCCCGCCCGACGACGCCACACCGGAGGACCTGCCCCCGGAACCCAGCCGGGAGGAACATCTCACGCACGCCTGATCCACTCGGCCGGGGCCGGACGCGATCACTGTCACCGTGATGTCGGCGAAGGCTGGCATACTGGGACCCGTTTGCGGCCCCAGCCGGGGCGGCTTCCCACATCCATCGACGCGAAGGACATCACGCCTGCTATGGCCGAGTTCATCTACACCATGCACAACGTGCGCAAGACCATCGGCGACAAGCTGATCCTGGACAACGTCACCCTCTCCTTCTTCCCCGGCGCCAAGATCGGCGTCGTCGGCCCCAACGGCGCCGGCAAGTCCACCATGCTGAAGCTGATGGCTGGTATGGACAAGGCCAACAACGGCGACGCCCAGCTGATGAAGGGCGCCACCGTCGGGATCCTGCTGCAGGAGCCCCCGCTCACCGAAGACAAGACCGTCCTGGAAAACGTGGAGGAGGCCGTCGGCGAGATCAAGACCAAGCTGGACCGGTTCAACGCCATCGGGATGGAGATGGCCGAGCCTGACGCCGACTTCGATGCCCTGATGGCCGAGATGGGCGAGCTGCAGACCGACCTGGACAATGCCAATGCGTGGGACATCGACGCGCAGCTGGCCCAGGCGATGGAGGCGCTGCAGTGCCCGCCCGGTGACACCCCGGTGAACGTCCTGTCCGGTGGTGAGCGGCGCCGCGTGGCACTGTGCAAGTTGCTGCTGGAGCAGCCCGACCTGTTGCTGCTCGACGAGCCCACCAACCATCTGGACGCCGAGAGCGTGAACTGGTTGGAGGGCCACCTCAAGAGCTACCCCGGCGCCGTCCTGGCCGTCACCCACGACCGCTACTTCCTGGACAACGTCGCCGAGTGGATCTGCGAGGTGGACCGCGGCCGGCTGCACCCCTACGAGGGCAACTACTCCACCTACCTGGAGACCAAGCGTCAGCGCCTGCAGATCGAGGGTCAGAAGGACGCCAAGCGCGCCAAGATCCTGGAGAAGGAGTTGGAGTGGGTTCGTTCCAGCCCCAAGGCCCGCCAGGCCAAGAGCAAGGCCCGTCTGGCCCGCTACGAGGAGATGGCGGCCGAGGCGGAGCGCAATCGTAAGATCGACACCTCCGAGATCAACATCCCGGCCGGCCCCCGCCTGGGCAGCACCGTGATCGAGGCGGACAAGCTCAAGAAGGGCTTCGGGGACCGGGTGCTGATCAACGACCTGTCCTTCAGTCTGCCCCGCAACGGCATCGTGGGCATCATCGGCCCCAACGGCGTCGGCAAGACCACCCTGTTCAAGACCATCGTCGGCTTCGAGCAGCCCGACGCCGGTACCGTCAAGGTGGGGGAGACGGTCAAGTTCAGCTACGTCGACCAGAACCGTTCCGGCATCGACCCGAACAAGAATGTCTGGGAGGTCGTCTCCGACGGCCTGGACTTCCTCAAGGTCGGCAACTTCGAGATGAACTCGCGCGCCTACGTGGCGAGCTTCGGTTTCAAGGGCCCGGACCAGCAGAAGCTGGCCGGCGTGCTGTCGGGTGGTGAGCGCAACCGCCTCAACCTGGCGCTGACCCTCAAGCAGGGCGGCAACGTGTTGCTGCTCGACGAGCCCACCAACGACCTGGACGTTGAGACCCTGTCCAGTCTGGAGGATGCCCTGCTGGAATTCCCCGGCTGCGCCGTCGTGATCTCCCATGACCGTTGGTTCCTGGACCGGATCGCCACCCACATCCTGGCCTGGGAGGGTGACGACGAGGACGAGACCAAGTGGTTCTGGTTCGAGGGCAACTTCGCCGACTACGAGAAGAACAAGATCGAGCGGCTGGGCGTCGAGGCCGCCCGACCGCACGCCAGCAAGCACCGTCGCCTGACCCGCGACTGATCACACGGCTGAGCCCACAGCCGCTGGCTGAGGCCACGACGGCCGGGTCTTCCGGGGTCCCTTTGGGGCCTCGACAGGCTCGGCCGTCGCGTGTGTTCCCGAGCCATGCAAGGCGATCACGGGCACACTCTGTCAGAGTGGTTTGCCTCTGCTGCACGGCGCCGACGCCCACATTCACTGTGTGCCGCGGTTGACCACACAGAACAGCGCCCCCGCCGGGTCAGCGAGAACAACGAAGTCGGCATCCGGAGGGTAGTCCCACTCCACCTTCGACGCACCCAACGCAAGCAACCGCTCAACCTCAGCCCGCTGTTCCTCCGGGCTGTCCGTCCATAGATCCAGGTGCGTGCTGTCGGTCAAATCCAGATGCAGTTCCGGTGCCCCCTTCTGGCGAGGGACCAGGAAGTCCGGGCTTCGTCCCCGGTCTTGGCATAGTGCGTGCCTCCAGAACGTTCCGGCTGTCTCCGGATCTGTGTGCAGGACGATGGCGCCGATGCTGAGCATGGCCTCACCCTACGGACCGTCGCTCCCTGGCGGCGAGGAGCTCACGAAGGCGCCCATTAAGTCTGCGAAAACGGAGCTGGCTCGGCTCGAGTCGGGCCAGGCCCCGACATCCTCCATGCCCCCCGATGGCGTGCGTGACAGCACTATTTTGCCGAGAGGCGGACGTTGCAGCTTGACGAGATTTGCGTTGCTGCGACCCCGGTGAGCCGCGAAACTCGTCGCATGTCGAACACCGCAGACCGCAACGGCTGGCACCAGTCCCTGACCTTCACCCCAATGACCCTCGAGGTGGCCCAGGTCATCGCTGACGACTGGAAGTACCCGGCGCCCTATGACTTCTACGACGCTACGGCCGACATGGAGGACTACAAGGAGTTCATCACACCCACCCAATGGCCCGACCGGTTCTGGCAGGTCCGCCACGGCGAAGACCTCGTGGGCTTCTTCACGGCAGACTCAGGCGACGACGATCGCTGCGAGATCAGTCTCGGCCTCCGCCCCGATCTGACCGGAGGCGGCCACGGCCTCAGCTTCCTGCACGCTGCTTTGGCCCTCTTGGAGACCGAAGGGCTCACTCAGCGACCGGTCATGCTCAGCGTGGCCGCGTTCAATCAGCGAGCCATCAAGGTCTACGAAGCAGCCGGCTTCACCATGGTCCGGACGTACGCGCAGCCCACGAACGGCAGCACCTACGACTTCATCGAGATGGAGCTGCGCAAGCACTGATCAACACTCGCTCTTGCCGCGCTGAGCCTCGGTGCGAACAGACATGTGCTTGGCTGGGAGGGTGACCGTTCATCGTCGTGAAGTGCATGTCGAGACCGGTGTTGGCATGGCCCACGACTCCGGCTGCGCCGTCTGGTGCTTCGACCCGGACCTGTGGGGAACCTGCACCCAGGGCTTGACGGTCGACGTGGCCCTGGAGAACTTCACGCGAAGCTATGGCCCGGTAAAGATCTTCGAGACGATGAGCGGAGACGAGCAGGCTTTCACCCGCGATCGCCGTCCCGCCACCGATCAAGAACTCGCGCTCACGTAGCAGATCCTGACTCGACAGCGAGCCAGGGCAATTCGGCTGCTCGCTACAACGTCGAAGACGATGCTCGACGAGCAGGACCCCGGGCGGGATCTGCCCGAGTGGGCGACGTGGCGCTCGATTCGCGACATGTTCTGGCACATCTGCGATACCGAGTCGCGCTACTACCTGCCCAGGTGCGGGCTGCCGGCCCGCGAACGGGCCGTCAGTCTGGAGCAAGAACTCGAGGAGTCCGGCCGCCACATGCCCGACGTGCTGGAAGTCATGGCCCGTGACATCGACGTGCGGTGTCACGACGAGGAATGGACCAGCACCAAGCTCCTGCGTCGGCTTGCCTGGCACGAAGCCGGAGAACTCGATGTCATCGAAGGGATGTTGGCGAGCCGGTAGCACGGTCATGCCTCGAGGGTTCCTCGGAAGCTCTGCCGGGTACACCGATGGTGCGGATGTGCGGGTTTGCGATGGCGATCACCGCGGTGAGACCGATGGCGCCGAGGAATGGGCTGATTGCCAAGGTCCATGCGCGGTTGGCGAGTGTTCCCGCGAGCAGTGTCGCCGCGGGCGCGAGTGCGAGGGTGAGGAACCCGCTGGCTCCCGCGACGCGTCCTTGGAGTTCGGGCGGCGTGATGGTGAGCTGATAGGCCTGCACGCCGGCCATGCCGGGTGGCAGTGTCAGGCATGCCAGGCACAACAGGCCGATGATCGCGTGGGGCTGCGGCCACGCCGCCATGGCAGCGGCGCAGGCGCAGTTGGTCAGGATTCCGCCGATCAACAGGGTCGAGGTTCGGACTCGGCGCAGCAACCACGGTCCAGCCAGGGCGCCGGCGAGACCGGCGAGACCGTAAGCGGTCTGCATCCCGCCGAGGAGGGCATCGGACTGGCCCCGGGTCTTGAACGTGAGCGTGATCAGCGCCAACAGGCCGCCGAAGCCGAACGACGCGGTCGCGGTCATCCCCACCACGACCCGGATCGGCGGTGTGATGACGATGAACCGCAGCCCGTCACGCAGGTCACGGCCTGGATGATGCGGCGCCCCGCCGTCGGCCGGGGCTGGTAGGGGTGTTCGGATCCGTCCCACCACCAGGGCGGAAACCAGGTTGAGCAGCGCATCACCGAGCAGCGGGAGGGCATGCCCCAACGTGTAGAGCGCGCCAGCAAGACTGGGACCAACCAGGTTCGCGACCGCCGAGCGCGCCTGGTTCAGCGACGCCGCGGGCGCCAGATCCTCGCTGCGCACCAAGGTCGACAGACTCGCCTGCTCGGCCGGTCCGAAGAAGGCCCCCAACACCGCGACAAGGAACGACGCGACCACCAGATGCAGCGGATGGAGCACCCCGACCGCGACGGCCGCCGGCACGGACACGAGAACAGCCGCCAGCAGCAGCGAGGAGCGAACCATGGTGCGACGCCTGTCCCACCGGTCAGCCAGCACGCCCGCCGGGAGGCTCATCACGAGGCTGCCGACCGTGCTGGCGGCCATCACCACAGCACCCCACTGGCTGCTGCCGGTCAGATCGACGGTGTAGAGCATCAGGGCCAACGCGGTCATGGCCCCACCAGTGATCTGACATGTCCGACCCCACAACAAGAGGGTGAAGTCCCGGTTGTGGCTCAGGGTCGACGCCTCCATGACCATCCTTCTTACGATGTATGAATACGTTATTCTTACACAATAAGTTCAAGGAGGCGTGATGGGGCGTGGACGCGGAACACCGGCAGGGCTGAACGCAGAAGTCCTCCGACAGGCGGTGCTCGAGGTAGCCGACACCGACGGCCTGGACGCGGTGAGCGTCCGCAACGTCGCGCGCCATCTCGGAGTGGAGGCCATGAGCATCTACCACTGGTACCCGAACAAGGACGCACTGCTCGCCGCCGCCTGGGACGAGATCGTCTGCCAGCTCGACCCCGATGCCCTGTCCACACAAGCGTCTTGGCAGGACTATGCGAGCGCCTTCGCCGACCAGCTCCACGGCCAGTTGCTGCAACATCCCAACGCGCTGCCGATCATGCTCGGTCGGCACGTCAGCACGCCGGAGTCCATGACCGTCATCGACCGCGTCGTCGCCAGCCTCCACCAGCGGGGCCTGTCGTACGCGTCAGCGGTGGACGTCGTGAACACGCTCAGCATGTTCACCATGGCCCACGCCCTCAATGAGTACGCCCTGCCCCGTCGACAGACCCCCGCGCCCGACCCTGAAGCTCATCCGGCACTGTGCGCGGCCTTAGCCGAAGGCATACCCTCCGGTCCCGCAGTCGACCTCGACCACTTCCGCCATGGAGTGGCTGCATTGATCAACGCCGCCTGCTGTGAAGCGCTACTTTGCCGCTAGTCGAGGCGTCGGCAAGGTTGCTCTAGGGCCTCGAGGGATCCCAACCCGTAGGTTCTCTCGAGGTTTCTACTTTGAACGGCGTCCCCGCCGGGGGCCGTTGTTCAAAGCACGGAGCGGGCCGGTGTGCGATCTTCGCTGCATCTCGACATGTGGGTTCCGGCGAAGCCGATGCAGCGAGGTGGTCAGCTTTGTGCTCCGCGGAAGACCCTGCTGATGCCAGTGGCGACCTGGTTGGTCTGAAGCCACACGATGTACCGATGGAAGGGGATAGTGACGGCCGCACGCAGCCCCAGTCGCGGTGCCCGCGCCGCCTGGAGGTTCTGCCAGGAGAAGGCCACCTTTGCCTGGGTGCCGCCCTCAGCAGGGGCAAGTTCGATGCGGATGATGCGCGTGTTCGACCCCGGGGCGTCAGGCAGAGCGAAGCGCCACTCGACCGTGGTCGGGGGTACGAGCTCGTGCAGCTCGACGTGCAACCTCCGGAGCTCCGGCTTCACCTTGAGTGGCGTACCATCGGCGCGTTGCATCACGGCGGCGGCCACCCACGACGCACCGGTGCGCACCTCGGAGCCTGCAGCGTCCTCGACCTGGCCGATCCACGGCTCCCATTCTGGTAGCCGCTTCGGGTCGGCAACCAACGCCCACACATCACCGATCGACGCAGGAACGAACACCTCCTGCGTACGAGACAGGCTCCCTAACCTTGGAGCGCATGCGGGTGCCTTCTCTTCCGAGCGCTCAGCCTCATCCAATCGGGCAAGCACCTCCCGGGAGGAGGTACCCAGACGGTGGAGTAGCTCGTCAATGAATCCGGAGGGTTCACCCACCAACTGACGAAGGACGTCGGCGGCGTCACCCTTCCCACGCTCACGAGCGAGGGTGAGGACCGCCCAAGCCCGCTCGCTCCAGTCGTAGCCGCCGGTCTGGTGGAAGACGATGGGTCCGGGCTCGGGAGACTCGACAGTGACGCCGAGTGAGGCGATGTTGTGCTCGTGCAAGGCTTCGACGGCGTCACGCGCCGTATCCAAGGTGATGCCCAGGTCACGGAGCACCTTCCCCGCGACCTGTTCGCTTACCGTCAGGGCCGTGAAGAGGTGGTCGATGTCCGCCTCGCGTTGCCCGTAGCGGGAAGCCTCCTCCATGGCGACGACCGAGAGGTTCTGGACCGTGGCCAGGGCGTCGGTGTACTTGCTCATTTGTTCCTCCTGGGAACCGGAATGGTCGGGTCGATCTTCTTCGAGTACTTCTTGTGCACCGCTTGGCGGCTCACCCCGAGGGCGTCTGCGATGTCCTGCCACGACATGCCGGCGCGCAAACCTGCCTCGACCTGAGCCAACTCCAATTGGTCGGAAAGCCGTCGGAGTGATGCCACGGCGCGTAGTCCTGTGCGTGGATCGCTGGTGTCGGCAGCAACTCCGGCGAGCTGTGATGACTTCATGATGTCAACTTACATTGCTAAGGGGCTGCAGGCAGCCAAAGTTGCCAAAACCGGGCTCTTCTCGTGCAGCTCTGATGCGGTGAAGTGCGACTCCGAGTGTGGGCGTGCCGGTATCCGTTGGTGGTCTAAGGCTCAGTGGAGGGCGACAATCGAGTCATGGTGTCTTGGAGCTCGGAATTGGCTGACTGTTCGAAGCGTCTCGCTGCAGCCTGTGGGGAGCAGGGGCTGTCCTGCCGCTCGGCCCGTCACGTCAAGGGCCTGTGGGTTGCTGAGGGGGTTGACGTTTTCGATGACTGGACCGAGGTCTTCGAGGTTCAGCGCAAGCGTCGTCCATGGGCCCAACGATGGACTCAGGTTCAGACAGTGGAGCAAGGGTCTGCCGTGAGCTTGGTTGACAACTGACTTGTGGCATTACGCCCTGACGTTTGGGGCAGCCCGGCAATCGCCGCTGCGATGACCACGGAACGGCACCCCGGAACAGGCGCTACCGACTCAGTGACCTCTGGAGCTAGTTCTCGTTCATGCGAAATTCGACGCTGCGCAGTGCCCGCTTGAAGTGGGATTCGGCTGCGAGGATCTCCAGGGCCGACGTGGCCGGCCCAAAGACCCGCAGCAGGCTGAACTGGTACCGCTGCGGATGCTGCTTGTCGAGCTTGGCCAACTCCTGCATCGCGACATTGCCGCCATGCCCGTCCGCCGCGTAGGCCACCCACCGCACCGTCCGCACCGTCAGCCTTGCCGACATACTGCCTCCCGTCCCGGGTTTCGGTGATCAGGTAGATGGCCTCCACCGACGACAACGCGACCCGCCAGTCCGCATAGCGGGGCTCCACGACGATCTGCTGCAGACCACCTCGAACTGAGCGGCCAACGACCCAGACTTCGCCCAGTTCACCGCATCCTTCGACCACTCGATCACCAACTGGCCCTGCAAGGCCGACACAAGATCACTGGGGACTAGGTCGAAGACCCGCTGGTTCTATTCCGCATCGATGCTGAGCAGGCCGCGGTTCTCGTACACGTACGCCAGACGGCACTGGCGCCCGCCCTCGGCCATGAAAATGAACCACCACCGCGGCGGCACCGTCGGGATCTTGCTGTGCTTGACCTCCTGCACCTTGGTGAAGTCCAACACCACTTGCCGCGTGGCCAGCGCCGGGGAGACCAACCCACCGGGCCGATAGGTGGGTGATTTTGCCGATGACAGCCGTAGGTGGCGGGCCCTGTCGGCTTGGGGCAGGTCTACCGCAACTCGCCCGGCGCAAGGCTGCGGCGAGCTTCCAACCAAGCCGAAATGCCGTCTGCTGACTCAACCCTCCTAGCTGGATCGCCCTGTCCTGCCCCACGTGGTCATCGCTTGTATGACGTGGGTGGGGGCCAGCAGGAACATGGGTTCGAGGGGTTCCCAACCCTTCTCCTTGACCTGCATCGCATAGTCGAGATGATCAGCATCGAGCTGGGAGTCAACGTCCAGCGGTTCTCCGTCCACACCGGTCAACCCGACGTGATAGATCCACGTTTGCCCGTCCACCTCGGTGTGCAGGAACCACGCCTCGAACGCGGACCGCGCCGCTGCCAGAGTTTCGACGCACTCGTCGTAGCGGGAATTGAGCATTTGCATCCACTCCCGGGCCAGCATCTCTTTCCCCTTCAAGACCCGGGCACGCGCCAGTTCCAGGCGCAAGTCCCGCGGCACAGATGGAGGCATGTCACTCATGAGCCCATCATCTCAAGACACACACTGTCGTCTGCGTAGGGCGTCTCGCTCTTCTGCCGCTGTCAGGACTGTCTTGATGATCCAATCAGGCTGGAGCGCACGTACTCGAGCTCACGGACGGGCCCGTACTGCTGGCGGAGATGACCGGATGGTGACCACCCGCGCCGCTCATAGAACCTGCGCGCGTGCCTGTTGTCCTCGAGAACCCAGAGCCGCGTTGCACCGACTGCTGCATCCAGGAGACGCCCTCCTACTCCGCACCCGGCTGCTGATGGGAGCACGTAAAGGGCCTCGACCTCGTCCTGCCACGCCACGAACCCCACCGCCATGTCCTCGACCGAGGCTAGGGCAAGGCTGCCCGTGTACAAGTTCCACCTCTGTTGCGTTTCCTCGTGAGGGAACGGATCGGTGAAGATGTGCGCGTACGCATCCACCGCGGATTCCTCATGGATCCGGGCCACCAGCTGTCGCACTTCCGGGGAACTATGGACCACCTCTACGACGACGGAGTTCATGATCGTATCGAACCATGTGCAGACGCGATCATTCGCCGCGGCGGGATCAGGTCGTGGGCAGGCGTGGGGCCTCAATCCAAGCGCTGGGGATCCCGTCCGCCAACCAGCCGGCCTGTGGCTCGATACCGGCGCGGGCTGCTTCCACCACCTCGCGGACGGCCAGCCGCCGGCGGGCGGTGACCTCTGCCATGATGTCGATGGTCTCATCCCAGGCGTAACCATCGAGGAAGGCGTCGATACGCCGCCAGGCATCGATGGTGTGGTGCAGCCCTCGACGGTCAAGCTCGGCAGCGTCGACGTCGAACGGCGCGATCCAGTAGAGCGCATAGGCGACATCACTGATGCGCTCGGCTGGTCGAGCTGTGTCCCAGTCAAACAGACCGATGGCGCGACCATCTCGCCACGTCATGTTCGGAGGCTTTGGATCGCCGTGGCAGATCACTGGTCCGCCTTCGACCGTCACACTCCACTGGGCATTCGCGGGCGGAGTCCAATCCAGGGTGGCGTCATGGATGCTGCGCAACAGACGTCCCGCGGATCTCACCGACGCGATCGTTGTCTGGTGCGGCCAAGCCATCGTTCCTCCATCACCTGGAACGACCCGCAACAGTTCGTGGTTCGAATGAAGTTCCAAGGGCTCCGGCACAGGTGCGCCCTTGCCCACGAGATGGCGCAGAAGACTATGGACCGTCGGGGACCATGGCCCCGCGGGGCGACGAACCACGTCACCCATCACCACCACGGCGCCTCGATCATCACCCACGCTCCGACACTACGGCCCAGTCCGGTTCGCTCGCTGGCGTGATCCAGGACCCGGGCACGCGCCAACTCCAGATTGAGCCCTTGAGCAACGAATGGGGCATGCTGCCCAGCATCTCAGGCCGCGATCACGGCCTGGGCCCGGGCATCCGACAGGCCGCCGTGCCGCCCGGCAGCTCGTGGCGGTGCGCAGCAACCCATCGATAGACGGGGTTCGCGAGCCAGACCACCGGGGCGTGGGAGAGGAGCAGCCCGACGACGCGTAGCGGCTGCCGACCGGTGGCCAGCGCCCGCCCGATCGCCGCAGCTCCGTGGGTGACAGTGCCGTCGTCGGCCACGAAGGGGATCTCGCGAAGGGCGCGTTCTTCGTCGATTCCCAACGCCCGCAGCAACCCCGGCGTCATGGGCTCGACGCTGGCGCGCAGGCCCCGTCTCTCGAGCCAACCGGCGCATCGGGTGCAGAAACCGCAGTCCGGGTCGTAGAGCAGTCGGCCAGCCATGCTGCCAGTGTGGCAGGATGCCCCGGGTGAGGGACAAGAGCGGCATCCTGTTGGACATCCGTCCCTTCCGGGCGTCGCGGCACTTCACCTGGATGTGGTTCGGCGCGCTGGTCACCGGCGTCGGCAATGCTCTCACGGCGGTCGCCGTCGGCCTGCACGTCTACGAGCTCACCCATTCCACCTTCGCCGTCTCGATGGTGGGCGTCGTCGCCCTGGTGCCCACGCTGTTCGCGGGGCTCTACGGCGGCACCATCGTGGACCGCTTCGACCGGCGACGGGTGGCGCTGGCCGCCGCGGTGCTGGCCTGGCTGTCCACCGCCGGGATCTTCGCCCTGGCCCTGCTGGGCCGGGAGACCATCTGGAGCCTCTACCTGCTGTCGGCGGTGAACACAATCGGGGCCACCCTGGTCAGCGCCACCCGGCAGGCGATCATTCCCAACCTGCTGCCCGCCGACCTGCTGCCCGCGGCCGGAGCGTTGAACGGGATGAGCATGGGCCTCGTGGTGACCCTTGGCCCCAGCCTGGCCGGGCTGTTGGTGGCTCGCTTCGGCTTCGCCATCACCTACGGGCTGGACCTGCTGCTCTTCTGCGGCGCCTTCGCGGGGCTGGGTGCCCTTCCGCCGATGCCGCCCGAGCCCGGTGCGGAACACAAGACCTGGGCGGCCATCCGTGAGTCCTTCGCCTACATCCGCGCCACACCGGTGGTGGCGATGAGTTTCATCGTGGACATTGTCGCGATGACCTTCGGCAACCCCCGGTCCCTGTTCCCGGCGCTGGGGGCGGTGGTGATCGGCGGGGGAGCGGTCACCGCCGGGCTGCTGGCTGCCTCGTCGGCCATCGGGGCGGTGCTGTGCAGTCTGGTCAGCGGGCGGATCGTGTGCTGGAAGCGGCACGGCCGGGCGGTGAACCTCTCGGTGATCGCCTACGGCCTGTTCACCGTCGGGCTGGGCGTCGTCGCGTTGCTGGTGCGTACCGGGCACTGGCCGGGCGGCGCCGGAAGCCCCGAGCAGCTCAATCCGACGGCGATGGCCGCGGCGATGGCGATGCTGTTCGGGATGGGCGCCAGCGACAATGTCTCGGCCATCTTCCGCAACACCATCCTGCAGCAGGCGGTCCCGGACCGGATCCGCGGCCGGATGCAGGGGATCTACATCATGGTGGTGACCGGCGGCCCCCGGCTCGGCGACCTGTTCGTCGGGCTGGCCGCGCTGGGCGCGGTGTGGGCGCCGGCGCTGGTGGGTGGCGCCCTGATCATTGCCCTGGTCAGTGTGCTGATTCGCCTGGTGCCGGTCTTCCACCGCTACGACGCCACCGCCTGAACCAGCGCGAGTCAGCGCGGCCGCCTGCCAGGGCGGCCTGCGCGATCGAACCCTGCGAGGGTTGCGGATCAACCATCCCGGCTGGCGGCGCTGAGCGTGCCGGGCTGACCAGCGGGCCCTAAACGAGCGGACAGACGCAACGCTCGCAGTGTTGATCTTGCTGGCCCTGATCCGCCGTGCTCGTGCACTCGCATGTGGCCGTACCGTCACCGGCGTCAGCCGATCCCTGCGAGTGCGCTCAAGCCCACCGGTGAGTGGCGGAAGTGTCAGTGGCAGCTGATGGAATGGCTGCCATGAGTGGGGAAGCGCAATGAGGCTGGTCTATGTGGACGACTCGGGTGCCGAGCGTTCCGGCATCGCCAGCTTCAGCTGGGTCGAAGTGCCGGAGGAGCACTGGGCGCGGGTGCTGGGCAGCTGGCTCGACTACCGGGATCTGCTGTGGCGTCACCACGGAGTGGGCAAGGCCGTCGAGATCCATTCGACCAGCTTCACCAATGGCCGGGGGCGGCCCTCCACCAATGAAGAGTTCAACGCATCCAAGGCCCGGCGCCGGGCGGCCTTCCAGCGCGGGATCGAGATGCTGGCAGACGACGCTGCGGTGCAGGTGGGCACAGTCTTCGGCCGGACCCGAGGCCGGGGAGCCGACTACCGGCACGAGCGGATGCGGGTCTACCAGGCGATGGTCCGGCTGCTCGACGAGCGGCTGCGCGGCACGGGGGAGCGTGCGCTGGTGGTGATGGACGGCGACGGCACCGACACCGGCTACCTGAGTGCTCACCGCGCGCTTCGGCGGAGCACCCGTCATGTGCTGGAGGACCCGCTCTTCCAACACTCCGACCGGAGCCATTGGCTGCAAATGGCTGACATGGTGGCCTATTCGGCCTATCAGGAGGTGCTGGCGCTGCCGTCCAAGACCTATGCCCACAGTTGGTATCCCCGGCTGCGGCCCTGCGACGTGTTCGGCGGCCCCTGGCAGGTGTGATTCCGGCCGGGAACACGCGGCCGGAAAAGAAGCTGGACCCGTTTCCCTGCATGCGCAGGACGGGTCCGCATGTTCATGGTACGACGCTGCCCCGCCGGGCAGCAAGCGCAATTGCCCGGGTGGCCGTCCAAGTGTGTACCCCGGACGGCCACCCGGCGGCCGCGGAGACTACTGCTCGCCGGGCATCTCGATCTCGCCCAGATCGCTCCAGCCGTCCTGCGGGATCTCATAGGAGATCACCTTCGGGCGGGTGGCGGCGTACTGGCCCTGTTCCTTCATCGCCTTCTTGAAGTGCTCGCTGTTGACGTGCGCCGCGCCTGCCTCGCCGTCTCGGTAGGCCTCGATCAGGATGTACTCGTTGGGGTTGTCGACGCTGCGCGACCAGTCGAACCACAGGCAGCCGGGCTCGGCGCGGCAGGCCTCGGTGAACTCCTTGGTCAGCGACATGAAATCGTCGGCGTACTCGGGCTTGACGTCCCACTTGACGGTGATGGTGATCATGACCCAAGCCTGCCAGAACCAGCCCGGAAGGTACGTCGAGATGGTGGTGTGACGTTGCTGACCGTGGGAGGTCAGACACGTGCAAGAACCATCGCGACGTGCGATTGGGGCGCCCGGAGTACACCCGGGGAAGTCTGACCGTAAGGTAAGTACGTGCCTTCTTCGCCCACCCGTGCCCGGCAGGGCATCAGCCTGATGTTCTTCACCAACGGCATCCTGTTCTCGGTGCTGCTGCCGCGCTATCCCGAGCTCAAGTCCGCCCTGAGCCTGAGCAATACCGCCTTCGGCCTGGCCGTGATCGCCATGCCGATGGGCGCCATCCTGGCCGCCGCCCTGTCCGCGCCGCTGATGCGCAGGCTCGGCACTCGCGCCGTGATGACCGCCGGCACGGCCCTGGTGGCGTTGATGGTCTTCCTGGCCGGCACCAGTCACACCGTCTGGGTCTTTGCCGGGGCGCTGCTGGTGGCGGGCTTCGTGGACTCCATCGTGGATGCCGCCCAGAACGTCCAGGGCGTGCTGGTGGAGCAGTGGATGGGCAAGTCGGTGATCAACTCGTTGCACGCGCTGTGGAGCCTGGGCGCGACTCTTGGTGGCCTGGCGGGCTCCTGGTGTGCCGCGCAGCACATCCCGCTGTTCTGGATGCTGCTGGTCAATGGCGTGATCTGGAGCGCTTCGGCCTTCTTCGCGACCCCGTCGGGTGTGGTGGCCACCGACGACGACGGGCACGAGCCAGGGGCCGCCGGCGCGCGTACCCGGGCATGGAAGCTGCTTGCCCCGCTGGTGGTGCTGGCCATCTGTGGCACCCTGATCGAGGAAGTGGCCAACAGCTGGTCCGCGCTGTTCATGCGCACCGAACTGAGCGCCTCGGCCGGTCTGGCCGGGCTGGGCTTCACCACAATGTTGGGCGCCCAGTTCATCGGCCGGATGGCGGGGGACCCCATGACCGACCGCTGGGGCCGAGAGCGGGTGGCCCGGCTGGGCGGCGTGGTGATCGCCGTCGGTGCCCTGGTGTCCATCATCGCCCCCTCGGCCGTCGTCGCGCTGATGGGCCTGGCGCTGATGGGCTTCGGCTGCGCCACGCTGGTGCCCGCCGCCTTCGCCGCCGCCGCCCGCGTGCCCGGCCTGCCGCACGGCACCGGCGTGGCCGTGATGGGGTGGCTGATGCGGCTGGGCTTCCTGTGCACCTCGCCGATCATCGGCTTGGTCTCCGACCAGGCTGGGCTGCGCACCGCGCTGGTGGTGCCGCTGGTGGCCGGCGTCGCCGCGGCCGGGATCGCGCACTGGATGCGACGGGCCCTGGCGCCGGCTCCCGCGGTCTGAACGCCCGTCGGGTCTGATACCACCGCGCAGCCGTTGGTGTCAGGGGCAGCCGATGCAGCGGCTGCCCCAGCACTTTGCGGCTGCGCAGTGGGGGCCGGGGAGATCGCGACCCCGGCTCAGGCACACCCGTCAGGGCCGCAGGCGGGGCCCGAGGCGTCCAGACCCTCCAGCCCGGCGACGGCCAGCGGCTGGACCCGCGGGTGCAGCTCGCCCCACACCTGGGCCAGGGCCTGCTCGAAGACCTCGGCGGGTTGGGCGCCGGAAATGCCGTACTTGTTGGCGAGCACGAAGAAGGGGACGCCCTGGATGCCCAGCTGTCCGGCAAGGTTCATGTCGTTCTGCACCGCCTGGTCCAGCTTCTCGGCAATCGGTCCGTCGCCGACGGCCTGCCGGGCCGCCTCCTCTGCCAGACCGGAATCGACGGCGAGCCGGACCAGCACCTCGTGATCCGCGATCGACTCCCCGTCGGTGAAGTGGGCCTTGAGCAAGGCTATCTTGAGCCGGTGCACGCTGTGGCCGTGCTGGTCCTCGATGCGCGCGGCGTGCAGCAGCCGGTGCGCGCGACGGCTGTTGGCCACCCGCAGCGCGTCGAAGTCCAGTACCAGGCCCTCCGTGGCGCCGGCGGCGCGGACCTGCTCGACCATGTGCTCCACCTGTTCCTTCGGCATCTGCTTGCTGGCGGCCAGGTAGTCGGCCTCCGTGCCGTCGAAACTCTCCGGGAGCGCCGGATCCAGCTGGTAGCTGTGCAGCCGCACGCTCACCTCGCCGCGATGCTCGAATCCGTCGAGCACCCGCTGGAAACGGGTGAGCCCGATGAAGCACCACGGGCAGGCAATGTCGGACCAGATGTCAATCTCCATGCCCGCTCAACCCAGCGGGCGGCGTGGTTGTTCCGGATTGCTCAGCGGTGAGCCGCCAGCAGCTCGCCCAGGGTCATCGCGTCGCGAGCTTCCAGGTCCTTCACCTGCTTGCGGCAGCTGAAACCGTCGGCCAGCACGATCGCATCGGGGTGCTTGTGCAGGGCGGGCAGCAGGTCGTGCTCGGCCACCTTCACGCTCACCTCGTAGTGACCCTTCTCGACGCCGAAGTTGCCGGCCAGACCACAGCAGCCGCCCAGCGTGATGACCTCGGCGCCGGTCCGCTCCAGGATGGCCGCATCGGCGGCCCACCCGAGGACGGAGGAGTGGTGGCAGTGCGGCTGCGCGATGACGGTGTGCCCCGACAGGTCCGGCAGCTCCAGGTCCTCGACGGTGGACAGCAGCTCCGCCAGAGTGTGGATCCCATCGGCCACCGGCTGCACCCGCTCGTCGCCGTGCAGCAGCTCCTTGGCGTCGCTGCGCCACACGGCCATGCAGCTGGGCTCCAGCCCGACGATCGGGATCCCCGCCTCGACGATCGGATGGAGGATGTCCAGCGCATTGCGGAGCTGCTTGCGCGCGCCGTCGAGCTGGCCGGTGGTGATCCAGGTCAGACCGCAGCAGGCATTCTCCTGCAGCACCCGCGGCTCGAAACCGGTGCGGACCAGGGTCTGCACCAGGCCGGCGAGCTGGTTGCCGACGAAGGCATCGGTGAAGGAGTCCACCCAGATGACTACGGGCTTCGACGCAGGGGCCTCGACAGGCTCGGCCATCGTGCTGGGGTTGGACTCGGCCGCCGTGGGCTCATACGGGCTGGGCGTCGTGTCGTCGGTGTGCTGGGTGGCCTCGACAGGCTCTGACGACGAGGCCTCGACAGGCTCGGTCGTCGTGGAGAGAAGCTCGGCCACCGATCCCGACGCCAGCGCGGCGCCCGCCTTGCGGGCGCTGCCGTCGACCCGGAACTCGGGCATCGGGCGACGCTGGTCCACCCCGGCGGCCCAACGGATCAGGTGCTTGGTGCCGGGCAACTGGGTGCCCAGGTTTGCGATGCCACCCACCCCGGGAACCTTGGTCACCAGGCGGCCCCAGCGCGGCAACCAGCCGAGCGCGTAGTGGCTCATCGGGCGAAGCCGGCCCCGGTAGCTCTCGTACAGCACCCGGGACTTGTAGGAGGGCATGTCGATGCCCGTCGGGCAGTCCGACGAGCAGCCCTTGCAGCTCAGGCAAAGATCCAGCGCCTCGTGCACCTCGGGCGAGCGCCAACCCTGCGCCACCAACGAACCGTTGACCATCTCCTGCAGCACCCGGGCTCGGCCGCGGGTGGAGTCCTTCTCCTCCCGGGTGGCCTGGAAGCTCGGGCACATCACGCCGCCGCCGGAGGTGGAATCGGCCAGGCACTTGCCGACGCCGGTGCACTGGTGCACGGCGGTGACGAAGTCCGGGTCCTCCAGCCGCAGTGGCGAGTTCACCGTCGCCGCCACCCGGATGTCCGCCTCCACCGGCACGGGGTCGGTCAGGACGCCCGGGTTGAGCAGGTTGTTCGGGTCGAAGAGCTGCTTGACCTGCCCGAACAACGACAGGGCCTCCGGCGAGTACATCGCGGGAAGCAGCGCGGAGCGGGCCCGGCCGTCGCCGTGCTCACCGCTCATCGAGCCGCCGTGCCGGGCGGCCAGCGCCGCCGCCTGCTCCACGAACTCCCGGTAGCGACGGGGCCCGTCGGCCTGGTCCAGTGGGAAGTCGATCCGGCAGTGCACGCAACCGTCGCCGAAGTGGCCATAGGGGAGCCCCTGCAGGCCGTGCTCGCCCAGCAGCGCGTCGAACTCGCGCAGGTAGTCACCCAGCCTTGCGGGCGGCACGGCGGCATCCTCCCAGCCGGCATAGGCCGGGTTGTCCAGGCTGACCCCGGCCAGGCCGGCGCCGTCGGCGCGGATCTTCCACAGCTGGCCGGCCAGCGCGGCGTCGTCCACCACCCAGCCCTCCAGGGCGTGGCAGTCAGACACCAGAGCGTGGCAGCGTTCCCGCACGCTGGCCTCGTCGTCGCCGACCAACTCGACGAAGACCCAGCCGTCGCCCCGCGGCAGGTCTGGCAGGGCGGCCGCACCGTGTTGACGCTCGACCACGTCGTAGATCCGCCGGTCCATGCCCTCGCAGGCCACGGGGGAGTGCTGCAGGATGGTCGGCATGTCGTCGGCCGCCTCCGGCATGGACGCGTAACCCAGCGCCACCATCATGCTGACCGGGGCGTCGGCAACCAGTCGGACCGTGGCGGAGGTGATCAAGCCCAAGGTCCCCTCGGTGCCGGCGAAGAACCTGGCGACGTCAAAACCCTTTTCCGGCAGGAGGTGCTCCAGCGAGTAGCCGGAGACCTGGCGCGAGAAGTGGCCGAACTCGGTGCGGATCGTGCCCAGGTTGGCGGCGACGAGGTCCCGCAGGGCGGGCAGGGGAGCGGCATCCCTGCCGCCCTCACCCAGCCGGACCAGCTCGCCGGTTCCGGTGATCACGTCGAGGGCCACGACATTGTCCGCGCTGCGGCCATAGCCCAGCGCGCGCGGGCCGCAGGCATTGTTGCCGATCATCCCGCCGATGGTGCAGCGGGTCGCCGTCGACGGATCGGGCCCGAAGCGCAGGCCATGGGGCCGGGCAGCCACCTGCAGGGCCTGCTGCACGACGCCTGGCTGCACCACGGCGGTGCGGGCCTGGGGGTCGATCCGCCCAATGGCGTTCAGGTGGCGGGCGACGTCGATCACCAGCCCCTCGCCGACGGCATTGCCGGCGCAGGAAGTACCGGCGCCGCGGGGCACGATCGGCAGGCCCACCTGCAGGGCGGCCTGGACCACCCGGGTCAGCTCGTCGACGGTGCGCGGCCGGGCGACGGCCTGTGGCACGACGCGGTAGATCGAGGCGTCGGTGGAATAGAGGGCCCGGGTCAGGGTGCTGGCGTCGGTGCAGTCAGCGATGCCGGGCTGGGCCAGGAAGTCGTCGAGGGGGGAACTGAGCTGGGTCACCCCCTCAGTCTTCCACCGCCAGCACCGCCTGCATCACCCGTCCCAGAGCCTTGAAATCCTCCGGGTCCGCGGCGTCAACCAGGATCCGCCGGACCGCGGCGACGTGGCTGGGGGCCGCTTCCTCCAGCAGCTTGTAGCCACGGTTGGTGAGCTTGGCAATCACGCCACGCCGATCCTCGGGGGCGGAACACCGCTCCACCCAGTGTGACTTCTCCATCCGGGCGATGGCGTGGGTCAGGCGGGAACGGGACTGGTGCACCAGCTCGGCCAGCTCGCTCATCCGCAACTGACGTTTCTCCGCCTCGGACAGCACGACGAGGATCTCGTACTCGGCCAGGTCCAGCCCGTGGCGCCGCAGGTCCTGGTCAAGGTAGTTGTCCACCCGGGCGACTGCCAGCAGCCAGCTCCGCCAGATCCGCTGCTGCTCGGCGTCCAGCCACTGGGGTTCCTCGGAGTTGGCCATGGGATCACCCTACCGGGCCAGGACTTCACTTCCCCAAGACCCCCGCTATATCGTCACCCATATTCCCGAATGGCGGGCTGGCTTGGACTTCCTCGGGGAAGGGTGCATGATTTGAACGCTGTTCAATCGTTTGCGATTTCCCCGGGAGAACCACCCATGGCCACCACCAGTCGTTCCACCTCGCGTGACCTCGCCCTGATCGCCGTCTTCGCCGGCATCACGGCAGTGCTCGGCTTCCTGCCGCCGATCCACACGGGCCTGTCCCCAGTGCCGATCACCGCCCAGTCGCTGGGCGTCATGTTGGCCGGCGCCATCCTGGGAGCCCGCCGCGGCATGCTTTCCCAACTGCTGCTGATGGTGCTGGTGGCGGTGGGCCTGCCCTTCCTGGCCGGTGGACGGGGCGGACTCGGGGTCTTCGCCGGGCCGACCGTCGGTTTCCTGATCGGCTACGTGGTCTCCCCGTGGGTCATCGGCAAGCTGACCGAACGGCGCGGAGCCCCCTATTCGGTGCCGCTGGGCATTCTGTTCAACGTGATCGGCGGTATCGTCGTGATGTACTTCTTCGGAATCATCGGCATGTACCTGCGCCTTCAGATGTCGCTCAAGGCCGTAGCGGTGGCCAATGCCCCCTTCCTGATCGGCGATTCGATCAAGGCAGTGCTCACCGCCCTGGTGGCCGCCGGCGTCCACCGCGCCTACCCCGGCCTGCTGCGCCAGCGCTGAGTGATGGACCCCGCCCGCCATCGGCCCATGGGTGGTGGGGCAACCGTCGTGCTGATCGCCAGCTGACAGGAGAATCCGGATGAAGATCGAGGCGCGGGGCGTCGGACACGCCTACGGCGAGGGCAGCACCCGTCGGGTGGTGCTCCAGGGCGTCGACGTCACCCTGACCGAGCGTCGGATCGGCGTGATCGGGCACAACGGCTCCGGCAAGTCCACCTTCCTGCGGATGCTCAACGGGCTGGTGCTGCCCAGTGAGGGGCGGCTGCTGGTCAACGGGCTGGACACCGCCAAGGACGCGAAGGCCATCCGCAAGCTGGTCGGCTTTCTGTTCACCGACCCGGACAACCAGATCATCATGCCCACCGTCGCGGAGGACGTCGCCTTCGGTCTGCGGAAGTCGGGCCTGCCCGCCGACGAGGTCGACCGGCGGGTGGACGGGTTGCTGGACAGGTTTGGGCTGCTGGGCCACCGGGACCATCCTGCCCAGTTGCTCTCCGGCGGGCAGAAGCAGTTGGAGGCCCTGGCCGCGGTGCTGATCACCGAGCCGGAGCTGATCGTGATGGATGAGCCCACCACGTTGCTGGACATCCGCAATGCCAACCAGATCGGCCGGATCATCGACACCGTCGAGGCCACCGTGGTGTTGGCCACCCACCACCTGCACCTGCTTGACGACTTCGAGCGGGTGCTGGTCTTCGACCAGGGTCGGTTGGTGGCCGACGGCGATCCGGCCAGCTCCGTGGCCCACTACCGACGACTGATGGAGGCCTGATGCGCTCCACGTTGGGGCTGTACCGGCCGGGCGACAGTGTCATCCATCGGATGCCGGCCGGAGCCAAGCTGTTGGCGCTGGTGGTGCTGGGGGCCGCGTCGGTCTGGTTGCAGGGCTGGTGGTACGTGGTCCTCGGCTGCCTGGCCGCTGTGCTGGCGCTCTACCCCCTGGGCGGCTTCGGGCCGAAGGTGGCGTGGCAGCAGGCCCGCCCGATGCTCTTGCTGCTGGCCTTCACCGCCGTCTTCCAGACCTGGAGCCTGGGCTGGCGACAGGCCGTGGCCATCACCGGGATGATCGTGGTGCTGGTGCTGGCCGCCGCGCTGGTCACCCTGACCACCCGCACCACGGCACTGATCGACGTGGTGGTGCGCTGTTGCGGGCCGCTGCGCCGCTTCGGGGTGGACCCGGAGCGCGTCGGTCTGATGCTGAACCTGGGGATCCGCTGCGTGCCGTTGGTGGCCGCGATCGCCGCGGAGGTGAAGGAGGCGCAGATGGCACGCCTGGGCCAGTTCAGCCTGCGCGCCTTCGCCGTCCCACTGGTGGTGCGCTCCTTGCGCGACGCCGATGCCCTGGGGGAAGCCCTCGCGGCCCGCGGTATCGACGACTGACGGCGCCGCCGCCGTCGTTGTTGTCCGGCAGACTCCGGCCACGATGGCGCGGGCACGCACTGCGCCTCCGGAGGCTCTCAGGGACGGACCGATAGGGTCGCATGGTGAACGAAACGTTTGGTGACACGCCTGAGCCCAACCCGCTGGAGCTGCGCGAGCAGGTCCTGAGCCAGTGTCCTGCGTCGCTGACGCACGCGCTGGATGCCCGCGTCGAGCAGTCCGGTGACCGCCTTGCCTTCCTAGTCCCCAGCCGGAAGGCCACCAAGGATGCCGAGACCTGGCGCGAGGTGGACTACCGCACCTTCCGCGACGAGGTGCACGAGCTGGCGGCCGGCCTGCTCACCCTGGGCGTGCAGCCGGAGGATCGGGTCGCCATCGCCGCGGTCACCCGCTACGAGTGGGTGCTGGCGGACATGGCCATCGCCTGCTCCGGCGCCGCCCTGACCGCCATCTACCCGAACTGCACCGACCACGACGAGCTCTACATCCTCAAGGACTCCGGCACCACGATGATGTTTGCGGAGAACCAGCAGCAGGTGTCCAAGGTGCAGGCGCATGACGACGAGCTGTACGACCAGCTGCGTCACATCATCATCATCGACGACGATCGGGAGGCGGTCGACCGGGTGGACCAGCGGGTCATCACCCTCGACGAGCTGCGGGCCCGCGGCCGGGAGGCGCTGGCCGGCGACGCGGAGCTGGTGCGCCGCAGTATCGAGCGGATCGGCCCCGAGAGCCTCGCCACCCTGATCTACACCTCCGGGACCACCGGCCGCCCCAAGGGCGTCGAGCTGACCCACCTCTCCATGGTCTACGTCGGGCAGGCCTTCAAGCGGATGGGCTTCCTCTCGGAGGAGGACCGGCACTATCTGTGGCTGCCCCTGTCTCATGTCTTCGGCAACTGTTTGCTGTCCGCCCAGTGGGCCTATGGCTTCGCCACCGCCATCGACGGGCGACCCGACCGGATCGTGCAGGGCCTGGCCGAGACCCATCCGACGGTGATGTGCGGCGTGCCGCGGATCTACGAGAAGATCCGCGCCGCCGTGCTGACCGCCAGCCCCAAGGGCGGCGCCAAGGGCCGGATCGCCCGGTGGGCCTTCGCCGTGGGGCGCGAGTCGCGTGCCTACCGCTACGAGGGCCAGCCGATGCCCGTCGGACTGAAGATGCGTTACGGAGTGGCCGACAAGCTGGTCTTCGACAAGCTCAAGAAGACCATGGGCGGCGAGATGCGCTTCCTGATCTCCGGCTCGGCGAAGCTTTCCAGCCAGGTCACCGAGTGGTTCTACTCCGCGGGCATTCACATCATCGAGGGCTACGGCTCCACCGAGACCACCGTCAGCATCCTCAACCCGCCGGAGGCGGCCAAGTTCGGCAGCATCGGGCCGGTGGTGCCCGGCATGGAGGTCAGCTTTGCCGACGACGGGGAGATGCTGCTGCGCGGGCCCCTGGTTTTCCGCGGCTACCACAACCGGCCGGAGAAGACCGCCGAAGTGTTGGATGCCGACGGCTGGTTCCACACCGGTGACGTCGCCGAGCTGGATGAGGACGGCTACATCTTCATCACCGATCGCAAGCGGGACCTGATCAAGAGCTCCGGCGGCAAGTACGTCGCCCCGCAGAAGGTGGAGAATGCCATCACCGCGAACATCCCCTATGTCAGCCAGGCCGTCGCGCTGGGGGAGAACCGCAAGTACATGGTGGCCCTGGTCACCATGGAGCGGGAGGCGCTGCTGAGGTGGGGCCGCAACCATGGCCACGCCCACGCCAGTTACGAGGAGCTCACCCAACTGCCGGAGGTCAAGGCCTCCATCGAGCGGTTCATGGCCAAGGCCAATGCCAAGCTGGAACGCTGGGAGACCATCAAGCGCTTCGCCATCCTGGACCACGAGTTCAAGGTGGACGACGGGGGTGTCACTCCCACCCAGAAGGTGCGTCGCGACGTGATTGCCCGCAAGTACGCGCACATCGTCGACTCCCTGTACGACAAGGAGGACTGAGCGCGTGCAGCATCCCGTGGCGACGCTGGAGGTGCCGATCCGCTGGACGGATCTGGACCTGCAGGGGCACGTGAACAACACCCTGGTGGCCGAATACCTCCAGGAGGCCCGCACCGCGCTGTTGGCCGGTGGCCCCAATGCCCACATGCTGGGCGGCGGGATCCTGGTGGCCGGCCACTCGGTGGAGTACCGGCGCTCGATCCACTTCGGCGCCGGGCCGCTGCTGGCCGAGGTGGGGGTCTACGGGGTTGGTGCTTCGCTCTTCCATGCCCGCTACGAGTTGCTGCAGGAGGGCCAGATCTGTGCGCGCGCCAGCACCCGGCTGTGCCCCTTCGACTTCGAGCGGCAGGCGCCCCGACGGCTGACCGACCAGGAACGTGGCTGGTTCCGGGAAGTGGCCGACGAGGCGCCCGAGATGCGGCCCTTGACCGCGCCCGCCCTGGAGGGACGCGGGCATGTGCACGAGTTCCTGGTCCGTTGGGGCGACGTTGACCGCTACGGCCACGTGAACAATGTGCGCCACTTCGACTATGTGCAGGAGGCCCGGATTGCGGCCACCACCGCGGCCGACCCCGGGATGTCCCGGGACGGGGGTGAGGTGCGCTGGGTGGTGGCCCGGCAGGACGTCGACTACCTGCACCAGATCAGCCACCGGATGGAACCCTATGCGGTGCACACCGCGGTGACGGCGATCGGCCGGACCTCGTACACGCTCGCTGCGGAGATCGTCGACCCCCAGGCCGACGGCCAGGTGCTGGCCCGGGCTCGTACCGTCCAGGTCTGCACCGACGCCGCGGGCGCCAAGCGTGAGCTCCCGGATTCCACCCGTGAAGGTCTGGGCTCACTGCTGGTCAGCTGACTCGTCGTGGCGGGATTCGTCAGGGAAGTCATCCCACCGAATGGGTGTGGGGTTGAAGGCCAGTGATTGCCCGCCAGTAGGGGGACCAATGTGTCGCGATCGGCCCTGCTGGGATCGTGTCGCACCAGCGTGACTGCCGGGTCTGGACCCTACTCGAGCACCCGCCAGCCGGGGGGGGCAATCCGGACTGGCCACAACAAATGCGGCAGGTCAGTTGTCCAGGCCCCTTGAAGGGCACTTGGACAACTGACCTGCCGCATTTGTTGTGGTGGTGTCGACGGGACCTCTCGACCCACACGATCGGAGGGCTTGCGCTGGTGGTTCACCAGTGTGAGTTCGGGGGAGGCCCCGCCTTTCAGTCGTCTTCCGACATGAGCCGCCAAGGTGATGTCCACGACGCCGCCTCCGCAGCGCGTTACGTCGAGTGGTGAGCCTCGCCGCAGGTGCTCAGCCGTAGTGGTAGCGGCAGGCGGCAATTCGCACCTCGTCGCCCACGATCTTGTAGACCAAGCGAGCCTGCCACCCCTCCGGTTCAGACCTTGAGCCAGGCCGTCGCGTCGGTGGGCAGCTTGCCGTCCACCAGCTCGACGGTGGAGACCAGCAGCTCGCCGTCGAGCGCCACCGGCTCGGGGCCATAGTTCACCACGCACCGGAAGCCGGGCTCGCGGGTGAAACTCAGTACCTGATCGCCGGACTCGTCCCAGCTCATCGCCCCGTCGCCCAGCGCCTCCAGTTCGTGCCGCAGCCCGAGCAGGATGCGGAACAGGTTCAGCGTGGACTTGGGGTCGGATTCCTGGGCCATGGCGGTCAACTCCGCCCAGCCCGCGGGCTGGGGGAGCCACGGCTCGGCGTCGGTACCGAAACCGAACGGAGCCTCCGCGCCGGACCACGGGATCGGCACCCGACAGCCGTCGCGACCCTTGACGGTGTGGTTGGAGCGGATCCACGTCGGGTCCTGACGCAGTTCGTCGGGCAGGTCCTCCACCTCTTCCAGACCCAGCTCCTGACCTTGGTAGACGTAGGCGCCGCCGGGCAGCGCCAGCATCAACGCGGCCCCGGCGCGGGCGCGACGACGGCCCAGCTCCACGTCGGTGGGCAGATCCTGCATGTGCTCCTGCCAGTGGCCATCCTCATCGGTATCCATGGTGCCGAAGTGCCGGCCGGACAGGCTCTTGCCGTAGCGGGTGACCGCCCGCAGCACGTCGTGGTTCTCCAGCACCCACGTCGTCGGGGCGCCGACGGAATCATGCGCGCGGATGGACTCGTCGATCACGATCCGCATGCTGTCCGCGGCCCACTCGGACTGCAGGAACTCGAAGTTGAAGCTGGTGTTCAGCCGGTCGCTCCGCACGTATTCCACGAGGCGATCCAGGGGCAGGTAGGCCTCACTGACGAAGATCCGGGCGCCGAGCTCGGTGCCGGCGTAGGTCTCGGCCAGCGCGCGCCAGCGACGCTGGATCTCCGCCAACCCGGGCTGGTCCCACAGCGGCGAGCCGGGAACCTTCTGCCAGGAACCCATCCCGGTCAGTGGGTCGATGGGGGTGTCCTGGAAGTCGGGTGCCTTCACCAGGGAATCGGCGACGTCCACCCGGAAGCCGTCCACCCCGCGGTCGAACCAGAAGCGCAGCACGCGGTCGATCTCGGCGCGCACCGCCTCGTTCTCCCAGTTCCAGTCGGGTTGCTCCGGGGCGAACATGTGCAGGTAGAACTGCGCCGGCCTGCCGTCGACGGCGGGGGAGACCTGTTCCCACATCGAGCCACCGAACAGGGCTCCCCAGTTGGTGGGCGGCTGGTCCCCGTCGGGGCCAATCCCGTCGCGGAAGATGAACATGTCCCGCTCCGGGGAGCCCGGCTCGGCGGCCAGCGCCTTCTGGAAGAGTGGGTGGTCGATGGAGCAGTGGTTGGGCACCAGGTCGATCAGCACGCGCAGGCCCAGCTCGTGGGCCTTGGCGACGAACTCGTCGGCATCGGCCAGGCTGCCGAAGTCCGGGTTGATGTCGCAGTAGTCGGCCACGTCGTAGCCGCCGTCCCACAGCGGCGACGGGTACCAGGGCGACACCCAGATGGCGTCGACACCCAGGTTCTTCAGGTGGGGTAGCTTGTCGATCATGCCCCGGACGTCGCCGGTGCCGTCAGTGTTCGCGTCGGCGAAGCTGCGCGGATAGATCTGGTAGGTGACGGCGGAACGCCACCAGTTCGGGTCATCGAAGGTCACCCCACCAACCCTACTGACCGTGTGGTGAGTTCCGCGCATTGGTGGCGGATGCCGTCAGTCGCGACGGCGCTTCTGCCGGGGCCGGGGGAGCCGGCCGGGCGGCTGCACCCCACGCCACCACGACGGCCGGGGAATGTTGCTGAAGGTGCTGCGGGGGCGCAGGTTGAAGGCCATCGGCAGGGTCCAGCCGCGCCAGATCCCGCCCAGGGTCAGGCCGCTGCCCACGGCGAAGCTGGTCAGGGTGGCCGCCACATGGTTGCCCGTCGGCCACAACAGCACCGTGACCAGGCTGCCGGCCATGGCGCTGGTGGCATACAGCGTGTTGCCCCCGAAGACCGTCGGGATCCGACGCAGCAGGATGTCGCGCAGCATCCCACCGCCGACGGCGGTCACGGTGCCCAGCAGGATGGCCGACATCGGGCTGAAGCCATGGGCGAGGGCCCGTTGGGAACCGGCGGCGGCCCACGCGCCCAACGCCAACGCGTCGATCACCGGGAAGAGCCGGTCCCAGAACTGGTGGGTGATCGGGATCATGAACGCGATCGCGGCGCCGATCAGCGCGGCGGTGAAATAGGTCCCGTCCACCAGCGCCACCGGGGTGCCGCGCTGCATCAGGGTGTCGCGGATCAGGCCGCCGCCCAGCGCGGAGCAGATGGCCAGCGTGCCGAAGCCGATCGGGTCCATGTTCTCGGCCCGGGCCATCACCCCGCCCAGGATGGCGTTGAACAGCACTCCGGTGAGGTCGATGAAGCGGACGGCGTGGTTGAGGGTGTCGGTGTCCAGCGGCACATCCAGGGGATACACGCGGCCATTCTGGCACCGACCCGGCAGGGGCGACGACGTCGTCCGTCCCGCCCCCACTGGTGCGCCCGGATGGCCCAGCAACTAAAGTTTTGCGCGCCGCGCACGACATTGTGCGCCTTCCACAGGAGATTTCCCTTGTCCACTTCAACTTCCCCGACGCCGGTCCGTCCGGCCAGCACGGGCCTGCGTGAGCTCACCCTGCGGGGTGTGATCATCGGCGGCATCATCACGCTGGTCTTCACGGCCGCCAATGTCTACCTGGGCCTCAAGGTGGGCCTGACCTTCGCGACGTCGATCCCCGCCGCCGTGATCTCGATGGCCATCCTGCGGTTCTTCAAGGACCACACCATCGTCGAGAACAACATCGTCCAGACCATCGCCTCGGCCGCCGGCACCCTGAGCGCGATCATCTTCGTGCTGCCCGGCCTGGTGATGCTGGGCTACTGGTCCGGCTTCCCCTACTGGACCACTGCCGCCGTCTGCTTCTTCGGCGGCGTGCTGGGCGTGATGTACTCCATCCCGCTGCGACGCGCCCTGGTCACCGGCTCCGACCTGCCCTACCCGGAGGGCGTCGCCGCGGCCGAGGTGCTGCGCGTCGGTGATTCCGCGGGCGGATCCGAGGAGAATGCCCGCGGCCTGAGGGTGATCATCACCGCGGGTCTGGCAGCTGCGGCCTTCACCGTGGTCGCCAAGATGAAGCTGGTCGCCGAGGGCGTCCAGCAGGCGCTGCGGATTGGCAGCGGCGGCACCATCGTCGGTACCAGCCTGTCCCTGGCCCTGATCGGTGTCGGTCATCTGGTGGGCATCACCGTCGGGATCGCCATGGTGATTGGCCTGTTGATCAGCTATGGCGTGATCCTGCCGATCATGACCCAGGGCAAGCTCGACCAGTCGCTGCCCCTGGCCAAGGCCGTGCAGACGGTCTTCGCCAGCGACGTGCGCCTGATCGGCGCCGGAACCATGGCGGTTGCCGCCGTGTGGACGCTGGTCAAGATCATCGGCCCCATCATCAAGGGGATCAGCGAGTCGCTGACCGCGCACCAGAAGGCCAGCAGCGAACTGGCGATCGAGGAGCGCGACCTGTCGATGACCGTCGTGATCGGCACCACCCTGGCCTCCATGCTGCCGATCGGTGCGCTGCTGTGGTTGTTCACCCGCGGCACCCCGCTGGAGGGCAATTCCACCGGCCTGGTCATCACCTCGGTGCTCTTCGTGCTGCTGGTCGGGCTCTTCGTCGCCTCGGTCTGTGGCTACATGGCCGGTCTGATCGGCGCGTCCAATTCGCCGATCTCCGGCGTCGGCATCATCGTCGCGATCGCCGCGGCGCTGCTGATCAAGGGCGTGCACGGGGCCGGGAGCGGTGACATGACCGAGGCGCTGGTGGCCTACACGCTGTTCACCACCGCTGTGGTCTTCGGTGTCGCCACCATCAGCAATGACAACCTGCAGGACCTGAAGACGGGCCAGTTGGTGGGCGCCACCCCATGGAAGCAGCAGGTGGCGCTGATCATCGGCGTGGCCTTCGGTTCCGCGATCATCCCGCCGGTGCTCGCCGTGATGAACACCTCCTTCGGCTTCGCCGGGGCCCCCGGCGCCGGCCCCAATGCGCTGGCCGCCCCGCAGGCGTCGCTGATCTCCACCCTGGCCAAGGGCGTGCTCGGCGGGGGCCTGAACTGGCAGCTGCTGGGCCTCGGTGCCCTGATCGGCTGCGTCGTGGTGGCGATCAACGAGATCCTGGGCAAGACCAGCAAGGGCAAGCTGGCCCTGCCGCCGCTGGCCGTGGGCATGGGCATGTACCTGCCGATCAGCCTCACCCTGATGATCCCGATCGGCGCCCTGCTGGGGCTGCTCTACGACAAGTGGGCCAACCGCACCGCAAATCCCGAGCGCTCCAAGCGCCTGGGCACCCTGCTGGCCACCGGCCTGATCGTCGGTGAGAGCCTGTTCGGCGTGATCTACGCCGGCATCGTCGCCGCCACCGGCGAGGAGGAGCCGATGGCCGTGATCACCGCCGAGTCCTGGGCCAATCCCGCGCAGCTGGTGGGCATCGCGGTCTTCGCTGGTGTCGTCGCGGTGCTGTACGTGTGGACCCGGAAGCAGGCCACCGCCAAGGCCTGATCGACGGTTCACCCGAAACGGGGTGGGTGCCGGCAGCAGCCGGTGCCCACCCCGTTTCGCGTGGTCGGGAGGGGCGGGTAGATCGTGGTCAGTTGTCCAGTTATCCCGATAGAGCGAATGCCGTTCCCCAGCGCCACAGAGGCAATGGACCCCCGTCAGCGCTCTATCGGGATAACTGGACAGCCGTCCAAGCGAATGTGGGGGCGCTCAGACAGGGAAGGGCCCCGGCACCACTCGATGCCGGGGCCCTACGCGGATCTGACTGGGTCAGTGGTTGCCGGCGTCGCCCGCCACCTCGGACTTGTCGCCCGACCACAGAGTGTGGAAGGAGCCCTCGGTATCGGTCCGCTTGTAGGTGTGCGCCCCGAAGTAGTCCCGCAGGCCCTGGGTCAGGGCCGCGTTCAGCCGGGGAGCGCGCACCTGGTCGTAGTAGGCCAGGGCGGAGCTGAAGCCGGGCACCGGCACGCCGGCCGTCACCGCGGTGGCGATCACCCGACGCCAGGCCTCCTGTCCCTTGGCCAGCTCAGCCTTGATGGACGGGGCCTCCAGCAGCGTCACCAGGTTGTTGGCGGCGTACTCATTGCTGATCCGGTCCAGCAGCTTGGCGCGGATGATGCAGCCGTCGCGCCAGATCTTGGCCACCGCGGCCACGTCGATCTCCCAGCCGTACTCGGCGGCGGCATTGCGGATCTCGTCCAGGCCCTGGGCGTAGGCCACCACCTTCGCGGACCACAGCGCCTGCCGGATGTCGTCGGTGAAGGCCTTCACGTCCGCCACGGACAGGGAACCGTCCGGGCCCTCCAGTGCGGCCTGGGCGTGCTCACGCAGCTCGGGCGACGAGGAGATGGCGCGGGCGAAAACCGCCTCGGAGATGGCATTGACCGGCACGCCCAGCTTCAGGGCGGACTGCACGGTCCAGGTGCCGGTGCCCTTCATCCCGGCGGCGTCGACGATCACGTCCACCAGGGCCTTGCCGGTCTTGGCATCGGTCTGGCGCAGCACCTCGGAGGTGATCTCGATCAGGTAGGAGTCCAGGTCACCGGTATTCCACTCGGCGAAGATGTCGGCCATCTGCGCGTTGTCCAGCCCGGCGGCCTTCAGCAGGGTGTAGGCCTCGCCGATGAACTGCATGTCCGCGTATTCGATGCCGTTGTGCACCATCTTCACGAAGTGGCCGGCGCCGTCGGTGCCGATGTAGGTGCAGCAGGGCTCGCCCTCGTACTGCGCGGCGATCTTCTCCAGGATGGGGCCCAGGGCCTCGTAGGACTCCTTGGGGCCGCCGGGCATCATCGACGGGCCCTCGAGCGCCCCGACCTCACCACCGGAGATGCCGCAGCCGACGAAGTGCAGCCCGGCCTCGCGCACCTTGGCCTCGCGACGGATGGTGTCCTCGTAGAAGGCATTGCCGCCGTCGACGATGATGTCTCCGTCCTCCAGCAACGGGATCAGCTGGTCGATCACCGCGTCGGTGCCCTTGCCGGCCTGCACCATGATGATGATCCGGCGCGGCCGCTCCAGGGAGGCGACGAAGTCCTCGATCTTCTCCGATGCAATGAAATTGCCCTCGGTGCCGTGCTGGGCGATCACGTCCTGGGTCTTGGCGTAGGTGCGGTTGTAGAGGGCGACGGTGTAACCCTTGTGCGCCATGTTGCGGGCCAGCGACGAGCCCATCACGGCCATTCCGATCACTCCGGCGTCGGCCAACTGGGTGGTTGTCATCTCTCTCCTCGGGTTGGGGATGTGGTTCGTGGGATCAGGGGGTCGGCGCTCAGAAGGCGCCCGAGGCGATCAGCTCGGTGCGCTCCGCCTGCAGCGCGACGTCCTTCGGGTAGATCTTGTAGAAGATGGTCCAGAAGATGGCATTGGCAATGTAGGGCAGGGTGACGAAGTAGAGCAGGGTGTCCTGCAGGCCGAACTGGTCGGCCAGCCTACCCGTCATCAGACTCATGAAGGCGGTCAGCGCTCCCTGGATCAGGCTGAAGAGCACCGCGAAGGCGGTGGCGGAGAGCTGGACCGGAGCGACTGAGGAGACCATCGGCAGCACGCAGCCGGAGAAGCCGATCGAAAAGACCAGCCCCAGCAGGAAGGCGACCACCAGGTAGGTGCCCTTGTCGAACCGGATCTGGAAGGCGGCGTAGGTGGCGGCGGCGAACAGCAGGCAGTAGATCTGGAAGAGCATGATCCGGCCGCGGTCCCCGAACTTCTTCTGGAAGAGGTCGCCCAGGAAGCCGCCCAGGAAGGCGGAGGCCAGCATGCCCAGCTGCATGATCGTGTACAGGTAGGAGGCGTACTTCACGCCCCAGCCCAGATCATTGGCCCAGAATTTGCCCTGGAAGCCGAACATGATCAGGGAGGTGACCATGGGCAGCATCAGGGCCATGCCGACGATGGTGGGGATCTTGAACAGCTTGGGCACGTCGGACCAGCGGAAGACGCCGGAGTCCGGGTCGTCGGAGATCCGCGCCTCGGTGCGCTCGGGTTCCTTCACGAAGATCAGGATCAGGATGCCGGAGATGATGGACAGCGCGCCCATCACGAACATTGCCCAGCGCCAACCATTCGGGTTGTCACCGAACTGGCCCAGGGCCGGGGTGAGCGCCATCCCGATGAAGGCGCTGATGCCGCGCACGGTGCCGAAGGCCTTGCCCCGCTCGTGCTTGGCGTAGAGGGAACCCAGCAGGCCATTCATGGTCGGCTCGCTGGCCACGGTGCCCACCAGGGCGATGAAGTAGAGGATCCACAGCTGGGTCCAGGTCTGCGCGAAGCCGGTAGCCAGGGTCCACAGGCCCCACACGCCGGTGACGATGAACAGGATCTTCTTGCGGCCGAAGCGGTCGGCGGCGATCGCCCAGGCCGGGCCGAAGGCCATCCGGGCCAGCATGGACAACGAGTTCAAGAAGCCCAGTTCGCTGTTGCCCAGGCCGAAGGCGTTCATGATCTGCGGGAAGAAGACCTTGGAGACGCCGCCCTCGGTGTTGTCGATGGACTGGGCGGTGGCCAGGGCGACGGCTGCACCGCCGCGCCCCTTGGGCGGCACGAAGGTCTGGCCGGACGGTGCGGTGGCGCCGGTGGCCGGCGTGGCGGCTGGGTCGTGGCTGGAAGTCATGTTGTTGCCTTTCGGCTCGCGACGGTGCGAGGACTGGTGATTGCTCGATCATTGCCGGACAGGCCCGGTGGGGTGGGCATGTTGCCGGAAGTTGTCTCCCGACATCCGGCCGTCCAGCGGGCCGCGCGGCCCGATCCGGGCGGCCGGTGCAACAGGCTGCAACGACCGGGCCCGTCGCGGCCCGCTGGTTAGGGTGGGGAGCGAGGCAAGGGCAACCGACCTCCTGCCCAACGACGACGATGGGAGCGCACCATGTGGACCCTCACCGGTTTCGCCGACGAGATCAGCGATGACTTCGCCGAGCAGCTGGCCCTGCTGAACACGCTGGGCGTGAAGTACCTGGAATTCCGGTCGGCCTGGGGGCAGAACATCCTGCTGCTCAACCAGGAGCAGCTGGCCACCGCCAAGCAGATGCTGGACGACGCCGGAATCGGGGTCAGCTCCATCGGTTCACCCGTCGGCAAGCAGCTGATCACCGATCCGGTGGACGAGCACGTCGCCGGCATGAAGCACGCGGTTGACCTGGCGCACTACTTCGGCGCCCGCTACATCCGCGGCTTCAGCTTCTTCATGCCCGAGGGCGAGGATCCGGACCAGTACCGCGACGAGGTGCTGCGCCGGATGCGGCTGTTCGTCGAGATTGCCGAGGCGGGTGACGTGGTGCTGTTGCACGAGAACGAGAAGGACATCTACGGCGACATCCCGCGTCGCTGCCTGGACCTGGTGACCAGCATCGATTCGCCGCACTTCAAGGCGATCATCGACCCCGCCAACTATGTGCAGTGCGACGTCAGGCCCTTCGACGAGGCCTACCCGCTGATGCGCGAGCACACCGTCTACATGCACATGAAGGACGCCGTGATGGGCACCCCGCAGGTGGTCCCGGTGGGGGAGGGCGACGGGCAGGTGCCCGAGATCCTGCACGCACTGCACGAGTCAGGCTTCGACGGCTTCTTCTCGATCGAGCCGCACCTGGGTGACTACACCGCCTGGGGTGCGATGAGCGGCCCGGAGCTGTGGACCAAGGCGCACACCGCGCTGGTCACCCTGATGGACGCCGAAGGGGTCGACCACCGATGACCACGGCCGTCATCGTCGGCTGCGGTGATGTGGCGGGCGTGCACTTCGAGGCCCTCCAGGCACTGGGCATCGGCCTGCTCGCCGTCGTCGACACCGATCCGGCGGTGCTCGCCCGCACCACCGGACGGCTCCAGACGCTGGGGCTCCAGGTCCCGGGTCTGGGCAGCGTCGACGATCTGCTGGCCGCCATCGACGCGGGCAGTATCGCATGGCCGGACGTGGTGCACGTCACCACCCCGCACCACCAGCACGCCCCCGTGACCGTGCCGCTGCTGGGCGCCGGGCTCAACGTGATCCAGGAGAAGCCGTTGGCCAACACCCTGGTTGCCGGCCAACAGCTCGTGGAGGCCGCAGCCAGCGCCGAGGGGCGGCTCGGGGTCTGCTTCCAGAACAGGTACAACGCGGGCAACCAGGCGTTGAAGAAGATCCTGGAGGACGGGGAGCTGGGGGAGATCCTGGGCGGTTACGCCTCCGTGGTGTGGACCCGAACACCGGACTACTACCAGGCCAAGCCGTGGCGTGGCCGGTGGGACCAGGCCGGTGGCGGCCTGCTGATCAACCAGGCGTTGCACACCCTGGACCTGCTCCAGTGGTTCCTCGGCGATCCCACCGAGGTCCGGGGATCGGCCAGCACCCTCAAGTACCGCGGGGTGATCGAGGTGGAGGACAGTGCCCAGGCCCTGTTCACCCACCCGGCGCACGGCGACCAGCCGGAGGTCACCAGCACCTTCGTCGGCAGCCTCACCAATGCCGTGCATCGCAATGTGGAGGTGGAGATCTACGGCAGCTTGGGCACGGCCACCATGGCCGATGGGTTGCACGTGCGCTACGCCGACGGCCGCACCCTGGACGTGGCCGAGCGGGTGGTGCCCACCACCGGCCGCAGCTACTGGGGGATGAGCCACCAGCTGTTGATCGACGACTTCCACCGCCAGCTGGGCTCCCCGCGGCCCTTCTGGATCGGCCCGCAAGAGGCCATGGCCTCGCTGCGGATGCTCAAGGCGGTCTACGCCGACACCTGGCCGCAAGCCGGCCACCATCAGTGACCTCACCAAGGAGAAACCATGACTGACAAGCAGCTTCGTCTGGGCATCATCGGCCTGGGCGCCGAGGGCGGCATGTACGCCAAGTTCATCAATGAGGGCGCGGTGCCCCGCATGACCGTCGGCGCCATCTGTGACATCGACGAGTCCAAGCGCGCCGCGGCCGAGGCGATGGGCGTGCCCTTCCACACCGACTACCGCGAGCTGTTGACCAGCGGCCAGGTGGACGCCGCGGTCACCACCGTGCCGCACTACCTGCACCCGGAGATGGGCATCGCCGCCCTGGAGGCCGGGATCCACGCCCTGGTGGAGAAGCCCGTCGGCGTCTACACCAAGCAGGCCCGGGAACTGATCGACTACGCGGCCAGCAAGCCGGAGCTGGTCTTCGGGGTCTTCTTCAACCAGCGCACCAACCCGCTGTACAAGGACATCAAGGCGATCCTGGACTCCGGGGAGCTGGGGGCGCTGCGGCACACGTCGTGGATCATCACCACCTGGTGGCGCCCGCAGGGCTACTACGAGCAGTCCGCCTGGCGGGCCACCTGGGGCGGCGAGGGTGGCGGCGTGCTGGTCAACCAGGCTCCGCACCAGCTGGACCTGTGGCAGTGGCTGTGCGGGGTGCCGCAGAGTGTCTTCGCCAAGTGCGCCTTCGGTTTCAAGCGGGACATCGTGGTGGAGGACGAGGTGAATGCCCTGGTGGACTTCGGCAACGGCGCCACCGGCCACTTCATGACCGCCACCCATGACATCGCCGGCACCGACCGGCTGGAGATCCTGTGTGACAAGGGCAAGATCGTCGTCGACAATTCCAGGACTCTGACCGTCACCAAGCTGACCGAACCCGAGCAGGAGTTCAGCAAGGGCATGTCCATGGAGGAGGTCGGCAAGCTGTTCAAGGGCGAGCTGGACCTGTCCGACGTGATGAGCTCCCACACCCGGGACTACGAATCGGTCTGGGGGGCCCAGCACCAGGAGGTGCTGCGCAACTTTGCCGCGGCCGTGCTGGACGGCGAGCAACTGCTGGCCCCCGGTGGCGACGGCATCCACGGGGTCCGGCTGGCCAATGCCATCCACCTGTCGGCGTGGACCGGCGAGGAGGTCAGCATCCGCGACTTCGACGAGCCGCGCTACCTGGCCGAGCTGAACAAGCGCATTGCCGAGGAGGGGCAGTTCGAGCAGCGCGCCTGACCGACCAATGGTGGCTGGGGCCGCCCCATTCACGGTGGCTGAGCCCGTCGAACCCACAAGGACCAAGGAGAAGACATGGCAACACTCGGTGTACAGATGATGATGCTCAAGGACCAGGTGGCCCAGCAGGGCATGTGGCCGGTGCTGGAGCGGATCAACCAGCTGGATCTGGTGGGCCTGGAGGTCAGCCAGATCCCCATGGATGAACAGAATGTGGCCGCGTTGGAGCGCGGCATCCGGGAGCTGGGCCTGCAGGTCGGCGCCCTCTCGGTGGCGCTGAAGCCGGGGCCGGTGGCCACCGGCGACAACCTGGCGGAGCACTTCAGCAAGATCGTCGACGACTGCCGTCGCTTGGGCTGCCGCTATGTCCGGATCGGGATGATGCCGTTCACCGCGATGGCCTCCAAGCAGGCCTGCGAGGAGTGGGCCGCGGAGTGCGAGCAGGCGGCCCAGCAGCTGGCCGCCGAGGGCATCACGCTGTGCTACCACAATCACCACGTGGACCTGGCGCAGTTCGACGGGGAACGGATCTTCGACATCGTGCGGCGGGTGGCGCCCAGCGTGCACTTCGAGGTGGACCTGCACTGGGTGCAGCGCGGCGGCATGAACCCGTTGGAGATGCTGCGGCAGTACGCCGGGGTGTGCAAGCTGATCCACGTCAAGGACTTCCGGGTGGTGCCGCTGCCCGAATCCGCGATGGAGCTGCTGGAGCAGGGCAAGCGCGACGAGTTCATGGCGGCCTTCACCAACATCGCGCAGTTTGCCGAGGTGGGGCAGGGCAACATGAACTGGCCCGAACTGCTGCCGGCCGCGCTGGACGCCGGTGCCGAGTGGTTCTTCATCGAGCAGGACGACACCTACGGGCGTGACCCCTTCGACTGCCTGGCCGATTCCCGGGAGTACCTCAAGGGCATCGGCTACTGACCCACCCGCCCTGGCACACGGCGCGAGGGCTGTCCCACGGTGCTGACCGGCTGGGTGGGCACCGTTAGGCGGCGTCGCGAGGTGCAAGTCGTGGGCTTGCCTGCTGGCGGCACGTCCGGGTCGCTAGGATTCGTGCATGTCGAAGGTGACCATCTATGACGTGGCCCGTGAGGCCGGTGTCTCCGCCTCGACCGTCTCCCGCGCCTTCTCCCGTCCGGGACGGGTGAAGAATGCCACCGCGCAGCACATCCGTGAGGTGGCGGAGCTGCTGGGTTATCGGGCCGAACCGTTGGTCTCCACCCCGGCGCTGAGCCGCCAGCGCACCCGGACCATCGGGGTGGCCGTCTCGGACATCACCAATCCCTTCTACTTCGGCATCATCCGGGGCGCGGAGAAGGGCGCGGCGGCGCTGGACCACAGCGTGATGCTGATCGACGCGCAGGAGTCCGAGGCGCTGGAGCGCACCCTGCTGGACCGCACCCTGCCGCTGATCGACGCCCTGGTGATGGCAAGTTCCCGGTTGGACGACACCCGACTGCGCCAACTGGCCAAGGAGGTGCCGGTGATGATGCTGAACCGGGTGGTGCAGGGGCTGCCGTCGATCATCCCGGACAGCGCCCGCGGGATGCGGCGCTCGGTGGAACACCTGACCAGCCTGGGGCACCGGCACATCTGGTACGCGGCCGGGCCGGAGGCCTCGTGGGCCAATGGCGCCCGCTACCGGGCCTTCCGGGAGGCGTCGCACGAGCTGGTCTTCACCGAACACCGGATCGGCCCCTTCCCGCCCACCCTGGCCGGTGGCGTGCGGGCCGCCGACGAACTGGTCGAGCGTCAGGCCACGGCGGTGGTGGCCTTCAATGACCTGATGGCGTTGGGCATGATGCGCCGCCTGCGGGCACGCGGGGTCAGGGTGCCTGAGGACATCAGCGTCGTCGGCTTTGACGACTCCTTCGGCAGCGACCTGGTCACCCCGCGGCTGACCACCGTCGCGGCGCCCCTGGTCCGGCTGGGGGAGTTGGCCACCACCAACGTGATCGCCATGGTGGACGGCAAGCAATGGCGCGGCACGGAGCCGATCGTGGTGCCCGTCGCGCTTCGGGAACGCGAATCGACGGCGCCGCCCCGCCGCGCCTGAGTTGCCTGAGTCGGCGCGCGGGCAGCAGCCGCGGCCTATGTCAGCTTGAACAGGATCTCGCCGGCATTGGGCACCACCAGGGTTCCAGGCACCTTCGCCTCCGCCGCCAGGTCCAGACTGTCCGGGTCCAGGTAGCCCAGGTTCACCTGCTCACACACTTCGCGCGGGATCTGGGTGGCCAGGGTCACCTTGATCCGGTTTGTCTCGACGCCAGTCTCGGCGTCATAGCTGCCCGCGCCGCGCACATGCGTCGAGTGCGCCAGCACGCCCTTCGGCACATTCTTGAAGCGGTCCCACTGCTTGGTGAAGTACTCGATGCAGTGGTAGCCGATCTCGTAGATCTCGCGGTGCACCTCGGAGACCTCGGTGACGTGCGGGGCGTAGATCACCACCTCACCGCCGTCGGCCATGGCCGGCTGCGCCTTGTAGCAGCCCTTCGCGGCGGTCCAGATGTCGTCGTAGCGGGTGGGCATGCACGCGATCACCCGCTGGAAGGGCTCGTCCACCCAGGTGATGTGGCTCTGGGCGGCCACGTCGGCCATCGCCGCCCAAGCGTCCTCGCTGGTGCCGAAGGCGGCGGCCTCCAGCTCACCGCTGCCGGACTCCACCACCAGGCACAGCGCCAGCTTCTCGGCCGGGATCAGGTCCGTGCCGGCGTTGATGATGGCGCGCATCGGGGTGATGCCGGTGGTGCCGATCACCTTCTCGACGCCCAGCAGGGCGCCGACCCAGTGGGACAGGTCGATGGCGTCGTGGGTGGCGCAGCCGGGGATGAAGTACTTGTTGCCGCCGGAGATGCCCACCACCTCGTGCGGGAAGACCGGGCCGATCACGATGTTGACGTCGGCCTCGACGACGTACCGGTTGATCTCCACGTCGACGGCGACGTCCTGCGCGCCCTGACTGAGCTCCTTGATGGTCTCGGCGCTGAGCGTGCCCACCTTGACGATCATCTCCGGGTCCTGCCATTCGTGGTTGACCACCCGCATGCCGGGGTAGGCCTCGGCCAGGGTGGCGGGCTGGCCCTCGCCGCCGACGCCGAACCAGCGGTCGATCTCGTCGGGCTCCATGTAGGAGTGGGTGCCCAGGGCGATGACGGCGGTCAGTTCGGCGACGCGGGGTGCCAGGCAGCGGTGCACGATGCCGAGCACCATCGGCAGCGGCATGGAACGGGTCCCGTCCGGCACCACAAGGACAACCTTCTTGCCATCCAGGTCTGCCCGGGCGAGGTTGGCCTCGACGAAGGCCTCGAAGTCGGTCTGGTCGACGTGCTGGTGGGCGCCGCCGATGCTCTGCACGGGAAGGGTCTGGCTGGTCATGGTGCTCATGGGGTCAGTCAACCCGCCACCGGGCGGGTGAGCAAGCGGTTGCCGCCGTTTGCGGCGTCAGGCCCGCGGAGGATCGCGTTCGGGCGACGGTTTCACATCAGTCCACGGCACGGTCCACGCTGGCTGGTCCGGGACGGTCTGCTGAGAACAGATGCAGGATGGGGGCCCAACGCAATAGTTGCGTTGGACCCCCATCCTGCATCTGTTCTCAGTGGAGCCCGCGAGTGGGCTCATGCACCGCGGCACGGGAACCGGCAACAGGTGGCAACCCGTGGAAAGTGTCGGAGGCATGCAGTTGCATGGGGGGCATGGCACAGGCAATGACGCTCCACCCAGACCGACTGCTCCCCGCCGAGCCCGGCGTCCGCGACATCGCGCGCCGGCTCTATGACGAGGTCAAGGACCTCCCGATCCTCTCGCCGCACGGGCACGTGCCGCCGGCCTGGATCGCCGACGACATTCCCTTCAAGAACGCGACCGAGTTGCTGATCACTCCGGACCACTATGTGAACCGGATCATGCACGCCAATGGGGTGGAGTTGTCCACCCTGGGTGTCCCGGTGGGCACCGAGTTGACCGACGAGCAGTCCCGCACCGCGTGGCGGACCTTCTGCGAGCACTGGAGTGATTACAACGGCACCGCGATGCGCTACTGGATGCAGGACCAGCTGGTCGGCATCTTCGGCATCGACGTGCGTCCCAGCGCCGAGACCGCCGACCAGATCTACGACGCCATCAATGCCAAGCTGGCCACCCCGGAGATGCGCCCCCGGGCCCTGATGGACTCGTTCGACATCACCTTCATCGCCACCACCGACGACCCGTGTGACTCCCTGGACAAGCACGAGCAGATCGCCCAGGACTCCTCCTTCACCCGTCGCGTGGTGCCCACCTTCCGCCCGGACAAGTACCTGGAGCCCGGCCGTCGGGACTGGAATGACCTGGTCAATGCCCTTGGTGAGGCGGCCGGGATGGAGATCTCCAACCTGGCGGACTACACCGCCGCGATGGAGAACCGGCGCGCCTTCTTCAAACAGCACGGCGCGGTGTCCACCGACCACTCGCACGCCGATCTGGGCACCGTCACCCCGGACGCCGTCGAGGCCACCAAACTGTTCGAGCTGGCGCGACGCAATGAGGCCAGCCCCGAGCAGTGCGACCAGCTGCGCCGCCACCTGCTCACCGACCAGGTCCGGATGGCCACCGAGGACGGCCTGACCATGACCCTGCACCCGGCCGTCGTGCGCGGGCACGACGCGGAGGCCACCGCCACCTACGGCGCCGACGTCGGCAATGACATCCCGATGCGGCTGGAGGTGACCCGGGCGCTGCAACCCGTGCTCAACGCCTTCGGAAACCACCCCAACCTGAACCTGGTGCTGTTCACCCTGGACGAGGACAGTTTCAGCCGGGAGATCGCTCCGCTGGCCGGCTGGTACCGCAGCCTGTACATCGGCGTCCCGTGGTGGTTCATCGACGCCCCGGAGTCGATCATGCGGTTCAAGCAGGCCACCACCGAGATGGCCGGGTTCAGCCGCCTGTCCGGGATGATCGACGACACCCGCGCCTTCTGTTCCATCCCCGCCCGGCACGACATGTCGCGCCGGCTGGACTGCGCCCACCTGGCCGGACTCGTCGCCCAGCACCGGCTGGACGAGGACGAGGCGGCCGAGACGGCGGTCAAGCTCGTCGTCGACAACCCGAAGAAGGTGTTCAAGCTGTGACCACGCTCAACCGAACCGACCACGGCCGTCCGGCCGCCCCCGTGCGGATCCTGCACCTGGGGATCGGCAACTTCACCCGCGCCCATCAGGCCTGGTACACCGAGCACGCGCACGACGCCGCGGACTGGGGGATCGCCGCCTTCACCGGCCGTTCGCCCGCCATCGCCGAGACGCTGGCTCCCTCCGAGGGTCTCTACCAGCTGTGCGTCGCCGACCCCGACGGTGACGAGGTGGAGGTGATCGGCTCGCTGTCCGCCGTGCATGCCGCCGACGACCTGGCCGCCTGGCGCGGCTACTTCGCCGACCCGCACCTGGCCATCGTCACTTCCACCATCACCGAGGCCGGCTATCTGCGGGACAAGGACGGAAACCTGGACCTGACCCACCAGCAGCTGGCCGCCGACCTGGCCGCGCTGCAGGCGGACCCACAGGCCCAGGTGGCCACCGCACCGGCGAAGTTCGTGGCGGGGCTGTTGGCCCGTCGTCAGGCAGGGGGCGGCAAGCTGACCTTCTGCCCATGCGACAACATCCCGGAGAACGGCCCGATGATCAAGCGGCTGGTCAGCCAGGCCGCACAGCGGGTGGACCCGGCGCTGGTGGAGTGGATCGAGGCCAATGTGGGCGTGGTCACCACCATGGTGGACCGGATCACCCCGCGCACAACCGACGAGGACCGGGAGCGGGTGGCGGCCCAGACCGGCGTCGACGACCCGGCCCTGGTGGTCACCGAACCCTTCAGCGAATGGGTGCTCAGTGGGGACTTCGTCGCCGGCCGCCCAGCCTGGGAGGACGCGGGGGCCCGCTTCGTCGACGACGTGGTGCCGCACGAGGCGCGCAAGCTGACCATGTTGAACGGCTCGCACTCCCTGATGGCCTATGCCGGGCCCATCCTGGGCCGGGAGACGGTCTGTGACGCGATCAACGATGAGGTGTTGCTGGGCTGGGTGAACGAGTTCTGGGACGACGCCGCCAAGTACTACCTCACCCTGCCGCAGGCGGAGCTGGACGAGTACCGCGAGGCCCTGCTCACCCGGTACCGCAACCCGCGGATCCGGCACCTGCTGGCCCAGATCGCCGCCGACGGGTCACAGAAGGTGGCCATCCGGCACGTGCCCACCATCAAGGCGGCCCTGGCGCGGGGTGAGGTGGCCACCGGCGCCACCCGCGCGGTCGCGGCCTGGATTCTGCACCTGCTGGGGATGGGCGCACCGGTCACCGACTCACAAGCCGACGAGCTGGCCCTGCTGGTCACCGGCGACGAGACCAGCTCCGCCGTGGCGGTGCTGGACCGGTTGGGGATCAACGAGCCGCGGGTGCTGGAGACCGTGCTGTCCCAGATGGACGAGCTGCGCGGGCGGGCCGCCTGACCCCTCGCCCTGCCGAAGCCATGCCACGTGGCCGTCGTCCCTCCGGGCGGCGGCCACGGCCGGTTGTGGTGGGTGCTCCGGTTCGTGCGCAGGTGGCCCGGACCTGCAACCGCAGGCTGGCAACTGCTGGCAACCCCTGACCTCAACCGATGCCCTACCGGAATGCTGGTGGTCAAGACGACGAAGAAGAGGAGCAAGATGTCCGAGATGCCCGCGGCAGCACAGGTGCTGGTGGACTTCACCCCGACCAAGGATTTCTTCGTCGGGATCGACTCCGACGGTTGCGCGATGGACGCCATGGACATCAAGCACCAGGAGTGCTTCACCCCCTGCTACATCAAGTACTTCGACCTGCAGCCGGTCTCCACCCTGGCCCGCCAGACCGCCCTGTTCGTCAACCTGGGTTCAGTGACCCGCGGGCTGAACCGCTGGCTGGCCCTGCGTCAGCTGCTGGACCTGCTGCGGGACCGCACCGAGGTGGCCGAGCGCGGCGTCGAGATCCCCGAGTACCCGGAGCTCACCGACTTCATCAATTCCGGTCATCCGCTCAGTGACAAGGGGATCGCGGCCTACGCTGCCGAGCACCCGTCGGCGACGATCGAGCGCTGCATCGCCTGGGGCGATGGCGTCAATGTCGCCATCGCGGACATGGTGCACGGGTGCGGCCCCTTCCCGGGTGTCCGCGAGGCGATGCAGGCCATGGACCAGGCCGGCGTCGACCAGATGACCGTCTCCGCCACGCCGCTGCACGCGCTGCAGAAGGAGTGGGGCGAGCACGGTCTGGCCCAGTACATGAAGGTGATCGCCGGGCAGGAGATGGGCGGCAAGGCGCAGCACGTCGAATACGCGGCCAAGGGCAAGTACGACGCCGACAAGATCATGCTGATCGGCGACGCCCCCGGTGACCGGGACGCCGCCGCCAAGGCCGGCTGCCTGTACTACCCGATCAATCCCGGCCGAGAGAAGGAGAGCTGGGCGCGCTTCGTCGCCGAGGCCCTGCCGAAGTTCCTCGACGGCAGTTACGCGGGGGACTACCAGGCCGCCCTGATCTCCGAGTTCGAGAGCTACCTGCCCGGCGAGCTGCCGTGGCCGACCATCTCCGGCAACCGCACGGTCAGCAAGCCCGTGGTTAGGGCCTGACCAGACCCCGGTCCCTGAGCTTGTCGAGGGGCCACACCACCACCCAGAAGGAGCATCGATGCCCAAGCTCGTAGACCTCACCGCCAGCCCCTACAACCTCGACGAAGCCCAGATCGAGTGGGTCGAGGACACCATCAAGGACATGACCGACGAGGAGAAGGTGGGCCAGCTGTTCACCACCCTGTTCTTCTTCGGCAAGGACGCCTACAGCGGCAATGAACTCACCAACAAGCAGATCCTGGAGCGCTACCACATCGGTGGTGCGCGCTACGAGGGTGGCACTGCGGAGCAGGTGCAGCAGCTGATCAACGAGCTGCAGACCGATTCGAAGATCCCCCTGATGGTGGCCGCCAACTGCGACGCGGGCGGCAACGGCGCCTGCAAGGACGGCACCTACATCGCCTCCGGTGCCCAGTGCGAGGCCTCGGGGGACCCCCAGGTGGCCTACAACGCCGGCTACGTCTCGGGCGTCGAGGAGAGCGCCTTGGGCGTCAACACCAACTTCGACCCGTGCGTCGACATCCTGTTCAACTGGCGCAACACCATCGTCAACACCCGCGCCTACGGCACCAATGCCGACGACGTGATCACCTACACGCAGGCCTACATCGACGGGATGCGTGAGAGCGACGTCAACGTCTGCATCAAGCACTTCCCGGGCGACGGCACCGAGGAGCGGGACCAGCACCTGGTGCTGGGCGTCAACGAGCTGTCCACCGACGAGTGGGACGCGAGCTTCGGCAAGGTCTATCGCCACCACATCGACAACGGCGTGGAGATGTTCATGGCCGGCCACATCGCCCAGCCGGCCTGGCAGAAGAAGCTGGACCCGTCGCTGGAGGACAAGGACATCCTGCCGGCCACTCTCGCCACCGAGCTGGCCACCGGCCTGCTCAAGGAGGAGCTGGGCTTCAACGGCATGCTGATCACCGACGCCAGCCACATGCTCGGCATGACCGCCGCCATGCAGCGCAAGGACTACGTCCCGAAGGCGATTGCTGCGGGTTGCGACATGTTCCTGTTCTTCAACCAGATCGACGAGGACTTCGGCTACATGCTCGACGGCTACAAGTCCGGCGTCATCACCGAGGAGCGGATGACCGACGCCCTGCGTCGCGTGCTGGGCCTGAAGGCCAAGCGTCGCCTGCACGAGAAGCAGGCCGACGGCACCCTGGTGAAGGACCCCAAGGAGCTCGAGGTCGTCGGCTGCGAGGAGCACCTGGCCATGCGCAAGGAGGCCGCGGACAAGGGCATCACGCTGGTGAAGAACACCCTCGACGAGCTGCCGCTCACCCCGGAGAAGCATCGCCGGATCAAGCTGTACTACGTCGCGGGTGAGAAGGGCGGCATCTACTCCGGCAACGACAAGACGGTGGAGATGTTCGTCGCGCAGCTCACCGAGCGCGGCTACGAGGTGACCGTGATGGACGGCGGCAGTCGGGTGAAGGGTTCCATCGAGCAGTACAAGGCGGAGACCGACGCGGCGCTGTTCATCGCCGAGGTGATCGGTTACGGTGCGCAGAACAACTACCGCATCCAGTGGAGTGCGGCCATGAGCAATGAGATCCCGTGGTATGTCCACGAGGTTCCCACCTTCGCGGTCAGCCTGAACTTCACCACCCACCTGCACGACCTGACCATGGTCAAGTGCTTCGTCAACGCCTACCACTCCAATCCGGACATCATCACCGGCGTCCTGGACAAGCTGGAGGGCAAGAGCGAGTTCAAGGGCACGCCCAATGACCTGGTCTGGGCGGGCAAGTGGCAGGCCAAGCTCTGACGAGCAGGTGAGGGACGGGGGGGGGGGGGGGGGGGGCCCCAAAACCCCCCCCCTCCCAAAGAGGGGGGGGGATGGGGGGGGGGGGGGGGGTGGGTGGGGGGGGGGGGGGGGGGTTCGGGTGTCCTCCCCCCCCCCCCCCCCCCCCCTTCCACGTCCAAGGGCTGGGCATGGAATGGTGGGGGAGACGAAAGGTGGAGGCATGGCTGGGCTGACCTGTTGGATCGACGCGAGTGCTGGGATTGCCGGCGACATGCTGCTGGGCGCCCTGCTGGACGCCGGTGCCAGTCTGGATGCCGTGCGCGAGGCCGTGGAGGCGGTGGCCCCCGGCGAGGTGACCATCAGCACTGAGCAGGTGGTACGCCACGGGATGCGCGCCACAAAGGCGTACGTCAGGCCAACCCAGCACGCGGTCCCCGAGCCTGTCGAGGGTCACCACCACCCCGTCCCCGAGCACCACCACTCGGTCCCCGAGCACCACCACTCGGTCCCCGAGCACCACCACTCGGTCCCCGAGCACCACCATGACCCGATCCCCGAGCTTGTCGAGGGGCACCACCATGACCACGCGCACGAACACCGAGCCTGGGTCGACATCGAACGGATGATCCGCACCGCGGGCCTGCCCCAGGCCGTGCGCGACCACTCACTGGCCGTCTTCGAGCGGATCGCCGTCGCGGAGTCCCGGGCGCACGGGGTGCCGGTCTCGGAGGTGCACTTCCACGAGGTGGGCGCCTGGGACTCGATCGCCGACATCGTCGGAGGCTGCGCGGCCTTGCACAGCCTGGGCGTCGAGCGCATCGTCGTCGGTGACCTCTCGGTGGGCAGCGGCACGATTCGGATGGCGCACGGTGAGCTGGCGGTGCCCGGTCCGGCCGTCGCCGAGCTCTCGGTCGGCCTGGTGGTGCAGCCCGGCCCGGCCCGAACCGAACTCGCGACGCCGACCGGAGTCGCCTTCGTCGCGGGGCGGGACCAGGGCGCGATGCCCGCGATGACTGTGCGCGCGACGGGGGCCGGCGCCGGCACCAAGGACTTCGACGGTCATGCGAATGTGGTGCGCGTCGTCATCGGCCAGGAGCGGTCGAGCGGCGGTGCCGGGCGGCTGTCGGTGCTGGAGTGCAATGTGGACGACCTGGATCCGCGGTTGTGGCCTGGCATCCTTGATGCCCTGCTCGCCGCCGGAGCCAAGGACGCCTGGCTGACCCCGATCCTGATGAAGAAGGGTCGCCCGGGGCATGCCCTGCATGTGCTGACCGATGATCCGGAGCGGCTGCGCCCGCTGGTCTTCCGCCACACCACGACGCTCGGCATCCGGGAGGTGCTCGTCGACCGCACCGCCCTGGAGCGTCGCTGGGTGCCGGTGGACGTCGAAGGTCACGTGGTGCAGGTGAAGCAGGGGCTGCTGGATGGCGAGGTGGTGACCTCACAACCTGAGTTCCGCGACGTGCAGGCGCTGGCCGCCGCCCTGGACATTCCCGAAGCCGAGGCGCTGCGACGCGTGAACCTTCTCGCTGCCCAGGGACTCGCGGACGCAACCTAGGAAGAACTCGAGACCCAGCGCCCGCGAAAGGCTGTGTGAGCGCACCATCATGCCGAGAGTCGGTCGTTCGCAGGGATGGTTGGGATCCGTACGTGTTGGCGTACGCTTGAGTCATGACTGCTGTTCCTGCCACCACCGCTCGAGCGAACCTCTACCGCCTCATCGACCAGGTCAACGAGGAGTCTGAACCGCTGACCATCACCGGCCAGCGGGGCAACGCCGTGCTCATCGGCGAGGATGACTGGCGGGCGATCCAGGAGACGATCTACCTTGCATCCGTGCCCGGTCTGGCGGCCTCCATTCGCGAGGCCCGCGACGAGGGTATCGAGGCCGGCTTGGAAGAGCTCGACTGGTGAGCACCTGGCGGATCGTCTACTCACGACAGGCACAGAAGGACGCGAAGAAGCTCGCCACGTCCGGACTGAAGCCGAAGGCGAAGGCGCTGCTCGACGTGATCGCCGAAGACCCCTTCGCGACACCACCGCGCTACGAGAAGCTCGTCGGCGACCTGGCCGGATGCTATTCGCGCCGGATCAACATCCAGCACCGCCTCGTCTACGAGGTACTGCCGGACGAGCATGTCGTGCACGTGCTGCGCATGTGGACCCACTACGAGTGACGCGTTGAACTGCCGCTTTGACGTTGCCGAGGCTTCCGTCGCTCTCGTTCTCACGGGTGCGATCGAGTGCAGAGACCTCAAGGACCAAAGTGGTGTCCTCGCTGATCGCGGCAAGGATGGGTTGGAAGGGAGCTGACACCCTTTGCGGAGCAACACCCGTCTCAATGAACCCAGCCAAGTCGAGCCCTTCGCGTGGGTCACGCATGGTTCTCTCCTCACTCATGCTGATACGGATTGCTGGATTGCCTGAGGTTTCCGCGCCCCACCGCTGGCGGGATCGAACAGGAGCGGTGGGCGAGGCGCCGGTCGGCTACGCGTTCTGGCTCGCGAAGGGGTAGTCCGTGTACCCGTGCGCGCCGGGGGTGTAGAAGGTCGAGAAGTCTGGGGTGTTGAGCTCCAGGCCCTCCTGCCAACGGCGCACCAGGTCGGGATTGGCGATCAGCTGGCGCCCCACCACGGCAGCATCCGCCAGGCCGTCCTCGACGATGTGAGCGGCCTCCTCCCGGGTGGTGACCGAGCCGAAACCGCTGTTCAGCAAGGTGAACCCGCCGAACCGGGAGCGCAGGGCCGCCACCAGGTCGCCGTCGATGTCAGCGTGCAGGATGGACAGGTAGGCGATGTCCAGGTCGGCGATGCCGTCCAGCAGGGCACCGTAGGTGGCCAGCACGTCGGCACGGTCGTCCTCCACCAGGCCCTGGACATTGTGTTCGGGCGAGATGCGCAGACCGACCCGGTCGGTTCCGATCTCGGCGGCGACGGCGCGGACCACCTCGATGCCCAGGCGGGCACGGTTCTCCGACGAACCGCCGTACTCGTCGGTGCGCTGGTTGCCCGAGGACGCGAGGAACTCGTGCAGCAGGTAGCCGTTGGCGCTGTGGAGCTCGACGCCGTCCAGGCCCGCCGCGACGGCATTGCGGGCCGCGGTGACGAACTCGTCCACGATGCGGGGCAACTCGCTGGTCTCCAGTGCGCGGGGCGCGGGGACGTCCTGCCTGCCGTCGGGGCCGTGCAGGGTGACGGGCACCGCGCCGCCCTGGGCGTCGCGCATGACCGGGGCGATGGCGCTGGGCGCCTCCGCCGGCTCGCCATTGTTGATGCTGGGCAGGGTGAGGCGGCCGCCGTGCATGATCTGCATGACGATGGTGCCGCCCGCGGCGTGGACCGCATCGGCGACCCGTCGCCAGCCGGCAACCTGCTCGTCGGTGTGGATGCCCGCCTGCCCGATGAAGGCCTGCCCCACCTCGCTGGTGCGAGTGCCCTCGGTCACCACCAGGCCGGCGGTGGCGCGCTGGGCGTAGTACTCGACGTGCAGGTCGGTGGGAACGCCGTCCTCACCGGCACGCGAGCGGGTCAGCGCCGCCATCGTCACGCGGTTCTTCAACTGCAGGGCGCCAGCGGTTGCGGGGGCGAAGAGGTCGGTCACTGGCTCGTCTTTCCATCGGGGTTGTCGTCCGGGAGCACAACCTTCCGCTTGGTCGATCCATTCCCGCACTCCCGGCCGTGGCGTTGAACCGGGGCCCGGTCAGGCCCGCGGGACGGCGATCTGGGCGGCGAGGTGACCGGCCCCGTAGCCATTGTCGATGTTCACGACGCCGACGCCAGGGGAGCAGGAATTGAGCATCGCCAGCAGGGGAGCGAGGCCGTCGAAGGCGGCGCCGTAGCCCACCGACGTCGGGCAGGCCACCACTGGGCAGCTGACCAGGCCGGCCACGACGCTGGGCAGGGCGCCGTCCATCCCGGCCACCACGACGATCGCGGCGGCCTGTTCCAGCAGGCCCAGCCGGGCGAGGATCCGGTGCAGGCCCGCGACCCCGACGTCCATCACCAGCTCGGTTCGCCGGCCCAGGTACTGGGCGGTCAGTTGGGCCTCCCGTGCCACCGGCAGGTCCGAGGTGCCGGCGGCACAGACCACCACCAGGCCCCCTTCGGGTCGCGGCGATTCCGGGGGCCAGACCACCAGCCGCGCCTCGGGCTCGTGCCGGGCGTCGGGCAATTCCGCCAGGACGGCCGCGGCGCGGGCCTCGTCGACGCGGGTGAACAGCATGGCGCCGGTGGTCTTCCCATCCTGGACCGCCAGCCGGATCCGACGGGCGATCTCGGCTAACTGGTCCGGTGTCTTGCCCTCACCGAAGATCGCCTCGGGGTAGCCGCGTCGGGCAGTGCGGCCCAGGTCCAGGTTCACGGCCTCCAGGTTCACGGCGTCCAGGTTCACGGGCTCCGGGCCCACCGGTTGTGCTGGGTCGATGTCGTGTCGCTCAGTCATGGGATTCACCGTCAACCAGGCTGGATGCCGTAGTGGCCGCGGCCGTGGCGGAGCTCGCCGACGGCACAGCCGGGTTACCCAGGACCGTCAGCGTGAACGTCCCGGACTTGATGCCCTCCAGATCCAGGCTCACGTGGTGGAAGCCGCAGGCCTTGATCCTGGCCACCAGCTCCTCCCGGACGGGGCCCTCCAGGGCGCGCTGCAGCTCGTCGGCGGGCAATTCGATCCGGGCCAGCTCGTCGTGGTGGCGGACCCGGCAGTCACTGAAGCCAAGGTCTCTGACCGCCTCTTCGGCCCGGGCGACGGCGGCCAACTTCTCGGGGAGCACCTCGCTGAAGTGCGGGATCCGCGACGCCAGGCAGGGCGCCGCGGGCTTCTCGGCACAGCGCAGGCCCAGCGCCCGGGCAACCTCGCGTACGTCGGCCTTGGTCATGCCCGCCTCGGCCAGCGGCCGGAGCACCCGGTGTTCGGTGGCTGCGCGGGAACCGGGACGGTCGGGCCGCAGCGCGTCGTCAGCATTCTCGCCGTAGGCCAGCGCGTCGACGCCCAACCGGGTGGCCTCATCCCGCATCCGGGTGAACAACTCGTCCTTGCAGAAGTAGCACCGGTCCGGGCCGTTGCTCCGGTAGGCCGGATTGTCCATCTCCCGGGTGACCAGCTCCTGCGGCACCACGCCGATCTGGACGGCCACCCCGTGGGCGGCGGTGCGCTCGTCGGGGGCAAGGGAGTCGGAGACCCCCAGCACCGCGACCACCCGCTCGGGTCCCAGGGTGGCCACGGCCAGGGCAAGCAGCACCGCGGAGTCGACCCCGCCGGAGAAGGCGACCGCCAGCCGTTCGCAACGCAGGGCGGCTCGGGCGGCGCTCACCCGGGCCATGAGCGGCTCGGGCAACCGATCGAGGGCGGCCCAGTCGAGGGCCTCGACGGTCTGCTGGTCATCGGGCGGGGATTGCTCAACCATGCACTGTCTCCTGTCGTCGTCTGTCAGCATGGCCGAAAGCTGGCCCCGACCCAAGCCCGTGGCGCTCACCGAGGCAACAGAGGCCAACCTGTTGTCGCCAGGCGGCCTCGCGGGCAGGCTGGTCCGCAAGGCTATCGACAAGGGAGAGAGCAGCCATGGAGCTTCGCAAGGACGCCGACTGGGCCATCGTCGTGCCCACCAGCATGGGAATCCGGATCACCCCGGAGAATCGGCAGAGTGTGCACGTCGCGGACCGTTTCCTGATGCAGGCGACGTCGGCCGAGGCCAATGTGGCGGCCGTCTCCTCCTACCTGGGCCAGCCCGCCAAGGTGCTGACCGCCTTCGTCGAGGGATCCCCGATCAGTGCCCTGATCAAGGCCCAGCTGCGCGCCCGCGGCATGTCCTACGAGGGGCCGGAGGTTCCGCAGGGCGACGCCTGGGGCTACCGCCACCAGTTCAACATCGCCGATTCCGGCTTCGGCGGCCGCGCGCCCCGGGTGTGGAATGACCGCGCCGGAGAGGTCGGCCGGGAGCTCACCGTCGAGGACTTCGACCTGGACCGGTTGTTCAGCAGCGAGGGCGTCAAGATCCTGCACATGTCCGGGTTGGTGGCCTCCCTGTCGCCCAAGACCAGTGAGTTCTGCGTGCAGCTGGCCAAGAAGGCCAAGGAGCACGGCACCCTGGTCAGCATGGACATGAACTACCGCGCCTCCTTCTGGAAGGGCCGGGAGGATGAGCTGTCCGCCGCCTTCCATGCCATCGCCGAGCACTGCGACATCCTCTACGGCAATGAGGAGGACTTCCAGCTCTGCCTGGGCATCCAGGGCCCCGAGGCCGGAGGTGAGGGGATCGACGCCAAGATCGACGGCTTCAAGGACATGATCGGCCGGATCAAGCAGGCCTACCCGCAGGCCAGCATGATCGGCACCTCCCTGCGTGAGGTGGTCAGCGCCAACCACCACAAGTGGGGGATGGTGCTGTGGAGCTGCGCGGACAAGCCGGAGGGCGAGTTCTGTGTGCAGCCGCTGCGCGACATCGACGTGCTGGACCGCATCGGCGGCGGCGACGGTTCGGTGGGTGGTGTGCTCTACGGCGTGCTGCAGGGCTGGGACGTGGAGAAGTGCGCCCAGTTCGGGTGGGCGACGGGTGCGATGGCGGCCACCTCGCTCACCGACAACGCGGCCCCGGCCGACGAGGCCCAGGTCTGGGCCATCGTCGAGGGAAATGCTCGCGTGCAGCGGTGACGCTGCCCGTGAGGGCAGGGTAGGAACCACCCCATGGGGTATGGCCGTTGGGGTGGGTTCGCTTGTCCTGGCGCACCCCTAGGGGTGTGTTCCGTTCGCTGAGGGTGGATCGGGTCGTTGCTGTGGGGCCGTGGCACTTACCGTCGAAGAGTGGCCCGACATCACGGATGACGGTACGGGTCGCTCTTCCCCAAGGTCATCCACCCCCAAGCACTAGGAGCACTCCCATGCGCAAGACCCTCGCCGCTTCGGCCCTCGGCACCGTCATCCTGCTCGGCGGCCCCGCCGTCGCCCAGGCCGAGACCACCTCGCCCACCCCGGCCCCGGTCGGCACCTCCAGCGCCGCCCCGGTGGAGCACACCACCAAGACCGTGGAGAAGAAGGATCGCACCGGCCTGTGGGGCCTGCTGGGCCTCGCCGGCCTGGCGGGGCTGGCCGGGCTGAAGAAGAAGCCCGAGCAGCACACCACCGTGCGTCCGGCCCACGTCGAGACCCGTGAGCCGCAGCGCACCAGCACCCTGCGTCAGGACACCGACGTGCGCACCGGCAACCTGCGCAGTGACGTGCGTGACGGCGACCTGAACCGGGACGGTCGTCGCGACGTCTGATCGCCACAGCACGAACGACGGGGCGCCCGGGGGAGGAATCCTCCGGGCGCCCCTGTTGGCTTCTCATGGCGCGTGAAGGTCAGGCGTCTGCGACGGCCCCCTCATGCTGCGCGGTCGCTCCGAGGGGAGCGGCCACGGGACGTCGCCCGTTGTAGACCGCCTCGTCCAGGATCCCGGCCCGCTTGGCGACGATCGCCGGGATGGCCGCCTGGCCGGCCACATTGGTGGCAGTGCGCATCATGTCCAGGATGGGGTCGATCGCCAGCAGCAGGCCCACGCCCTCCAGCGGGAGGCCCAGGGTGGACAGAGTGAGGGTGAGCATCACGATGGCGCCGGTGAGTCCGGCCGTCGCGGCGGAACCGACCACCGAGACGAAGGCGATCAGCAGGTAGTCACCGAAGTGCAGCGGCACATTGAACAGCTGCGCGACGGTGATCGCCGCCAGCGCCGGGTAGACCGAGGCGCAGCCGTCCATCTTGGTGGTGGCCCCGATCGGCACCGCGAAGGAGGCGTACTCCCGCGGGACGCCCAGCCGGTCGATCACATTGGCCTGGGTCACCGGCAGGGTGCCCACCGACGAGCGGGACACGAAGGCCAGCTGGATCGCTTGGCCGGCGCCCTTGAAGAAGCGGACCGGGCTCAGGCCGTGCACGGCCAGCAGCACGGGGTACATCACGAACATCACCAGCGCGCAGCCCAGGTAGACGTCGAGGGTGAAGATGCCCAGCGGAGCCACCAGGTCCCAGCCATAGCTGGCGACCGCCTTGCCGATCAGGCCGGCCGAGCCGACCGGCGCCAGCAGGATGATCCACCAGGTGAGCTTCTGGAAGATCTCCAGCCCGGCCTTGGCGAAGTCCACGAACGGTGCGGCCACCTGTTCACCGACGGCCAGCGCCGCGGCGCCGAGCGCGATGCCGATTACCACCACCTGCAGCACGTTGAAGCTCAGGGCCGAGTTGACGGCGATCTGGGCACCCTCGCCCTCGACGGAGGAGTTCACCTGCAGGCCGAGGATGTTGCTGGGCACCAGGGACTTCAGGAAGTCCAGCCAGCTGCCCTGGGTGGCGACGGCCTGCGCGCCCTCGGTGCCGATGCTGGCGTGGGCGCCGGGATCGGTGAGCAGGCCGATGGTGATGCCGATCAGCACGCTGACGGCGGCGGTGATGCCGAACCAGGCCAAGGTGTTGACGGCCAGTTTGGCGGCATTGTTGACCTGACGCAGGTTGCTGATGCTGACCACCAGCGCGAACAGCACCAGCGGCACCACGACGGCCTTCAGCAGGCTGACGAAGACGCTGCCGACCGTGGTCAACAGCTCGGTGAGCCAGTCCAGCTGGTAACGGCGGGCCAGATAGCCGAGCACGATGCCGACGGCCAGACCGAGGAAGACCTTGGCCCAGAAGGGAATGGAGCGTCGGGTGGGTGCGGGCCGGGCAGCGACGGCCTCAGCCTCGGCGGCGGGAGTGGGAGTGGGGGTGGGCATGGTGGGACCTTCCGGGATTTGATGGGGACGAGGTGGACTCGTCGCAACACCCGGTGGTCTGGCGTCGGCCGTGGTCGATGGTCAGGCGTGCCCAGAACATGGCCTTGATGCCCATGCCGCCCTCCTGTCCGCCGTCGCCGATTTCCTCCGGCAGGCTACAACGGGCGCCGGGCCGATTTCATTCCGGACCCGGTGGGCAGTTCCCGGGCACCTGCCCGTGCAATGGGATCGTCCCCGGACCCGTCTGGGGCCGGGGACGATCTGGCTGGTCAATTGCTGGGGAAAGCGACCCGATCAGGCCGACACGTAGCACTTCGCATTGGACAGATCATCGCCCTTGGCGTCGTACATCGGGATGTCGTAGGCAATCTGGTTGCCCTGGCGGGTGTTGTTGCTCAGGCTGTCGGTGCCCTGGTAGACCTTTCCATCCTTGATGCAGGCGGCCTTGATGGTCACACTGCCCTTCACCGGGGTGGTGGAGACGGCATGGCCCGTCAGCGACTGGACGCCGCGGTTCTGCTTGTAGTCACCCACCTTGGGCTTGCCCATCTCGGTGATCTCGAAGCCATTCTTCATGTCGGTCTTGCCCTCCAGGGAGACCTTGAAGCTCTTGGGCTTGGCGCCGGCCGGCAGGGTGACCAGATTGCTGGTGACCAGGTCATGGTCGCCCGTGGTGTAGACCGAGTTGAGCCCGGTCTTGGAGGCGATCATCTTGCCGGAGGCGTCGTAGAGCTTGACCCGCAGGTTGAGCATCATCGGACGATCCGTGGTGGCCTTGAAGACGCCGACGATCTTGCCGTGCTGCCCACCGGGGGCGGTGGCACCCTGCAGCTTGACCAGCTCAAGGTTGGAGATGCCGGAGCCGGAAGGGACGGAGATCTGCTGCCCGGAGCCCGAGCCGCCCGAATTGGAGCTGCCGGAGTTGGAGCCGCTGTTGCTGGAGCTGTCGTCATCCGAGCTGCCGGAGTTGGAGTTCGAGTCGTTGGAGTCGTCGCCCGAGCTGTTGTTCGAGTCGTCGTTGCTGTTCGAGTCGTCATTGTTGCCCGAGCCATTGTTCGAGTCATCGCTGGGCGCGTTGTCCGAGTTGTTGTTCGAGTCGTCGTCGTTGCCGGAGTTGTCGTTGGACTCGTTGTCCGAGTTGTCGTTCGAGTCGTTGCTGTTCGAGTCGTTGGAGTCGCTGGACTCGTTGTCACTGCCCTGGTTGTTGGACTCGTTGTCGTTCGAGTTGTTGCTGCTCTCCTGAGGAGCGACGCTGGCCTGGTTCGGAGTGGCCTCGGTCTTCTCGCCGCCGGGCAGCATCGAGCAGGCGGTGAAGGCCGGCAGGATGGCGAGGGCGGCGATGCTGGTGCGCAGGGCGAGGGAGCGGCTCATGATGAGTCCTTTCAGACAGTGGTGGTCAGCTCGCGAGGAAGCTGGCTTGCGAATTCATCATGGTGGACTAACGGGTCAGGCGTCCATGGGGAGAACTCCCCGGTCAGGGCGCTTCCGGCCAAAATCCGAATTCTGCGGCGTGGGAGCTCCTCGGAATCTTCAGCGCGGAAACAAGTCCAGCTGCGCTGCCCCCGTGCCAAGCAAGGCTTCCTGGTTCGGGTGGATGGTCAGCACTCTCGACGCTATGGCAGCGGGGGGGGGGGGGAGGGAGAGGGAAGAGGGGGGAGAGGGGGAAACGTACAGAGGA